>CAYFWA010000044.1:0-9138 GCA_964346625.1 uncultured Myxococcales bacterium | reverse complement strand
GAGACGAGTGAGACGAGTGAGACGAGTGATTAGACCCCGCGCGGGGCTCGGCACCACGTGAGGCACCGGGCCCGCGCAGAGCCGATGAGCGAGCTGGTGAGTACGGTTTTGCCCTTGGAATCGAGGAACACAACAGCCGAGTAGGTGCAAAGATCATGATTGCAGCGCTGTTTCTTTTTGCAGGCGTCCTGTTGGTGGGTTACCTGGGCGGCGCCGTCCCGGGGCTCCACCCCGTGTTCGGAGTGGCGATCCCCTATGCGGCCTTTCTGATCCTGGTGGTCGGGTTCATCTGGCGGGTGCTGCGCTGGGCCAAGTCCCCGGTGCCCTTCCGGATTCCCACGACCTGCGGGCAACAGAGGTCACTGGAGTGGATCCCGCAGGACAAGTACGAAAACCCCGACAGCACCTCCCGGGTCATCGGGCGGATGCTGCTCGAGGTGCTATTTTTCCGCTCGCTGTTCCGCAACACGAAGTCGGAGGTGCGCGGCGGGCCGAAGGTGGCCTACGGCTCGAGTAAGTGGCTGTGGCTCTTCGCGATCCTGTTTCACTACTCGTTTCTGATCATCTTGTTGCGGCACTTCCGGTTTTTCGTGGAGCCCACACCGCTGTTTGCTCACTGGCTGGCCGACGCCGACGGCTTCATGCAGATCGGGCTTCCGGCGCTGTACCTCACCGACGCGTTGATCGTGCTGGCGCTGTCGTATCTGCTGCTGCGGCGGCTGTTCAACCCGCAGGTGCGCTACATCTCCCTGACGGCGGACTACTTCCCGGTGCTGCTCATCCTCGGGATCGCCCTGTCCGGCATGGCCATGCGCTATCTGTCCTGGTTCCGGGTGGACGTCGTCGGGGTCAAGGAGCTTTCCGCCGGGCTGGTGGCCTTGCAGCCCACCGTGCCCCAGGGCATCGGCACCCCCTTCTGGGTGCACCTGTTCATGGTGACCACGTTGATGATCTACTTCCCCTTTAGCAAGCTCATGCACATGGGCGGGGTGTTTCTGTCCCCCACCCGCAATCTGGCGAACAACAGCCGCGCGGTGCGCCACGTGAACCCCTGGAACCCGGCGGTGGAAGTGCACGAGTACGACCACTGGGAACAGGAGTTCCACGACAAGATCGTCGCCGCCGGTTTGCCCCTCGACAAGCCCGCGGACAAGGAGGCCTAGACCATGTCATCTCCGATGCCCAAGGGGTTTCCGAAACCCGAAGAGCTGGCCCAGGTCGATCTCGAGCAGATGCCGGCCCGGGGCTGGATGGACCCCACCATCAACTGGGAGGAGACCCGCGGCTGCTGGAGCTATCCGACGGCGGCCAAGAACCTCGAATACCTCGGATTGCCCAACCCGCGGGAGTGGTTCCCCACCGACGACGACTGGAAGCTGCCCGAGGACTGGAAGAAGACCATCCTCGACGGCATGGCGGAAAACCTCGCCAAGTATCGCTCCTTCAGGCTGATGATGGACATCTGCGTGCGCTGTGGCGCCTGCGCCGACAAGTGTCACTTCTTCATCGGCTCGGGGGACCCCAAGAACATGCCGGTGCTGCGGGCCGAGCTTTTGCGCTCCATCTATCGCAAGGAGTTCACCACCACCGGACGGCTGCTCGGGCGCCTGGCCGGCGGCCGGGAGCTCACGGTGGAGGTGCTCAAGGAGTGGTACTACTACTTTTTCCAGTGCACCGAATGCCGGCGCTGCTCGGTGTTTTGCCCTTACGGCATCGACACCGCCGAGGTCACGATGATGGCTCGGGAGCTGATGAACCTCATCGGCCTGAGCATCAACTGGATCATGGAGCCGGCGGCCAACTGCCAGCGCACGGGCAACCACCTGGGCATCGAGCCCCACGCCTTCGCGGACAACATCGAATTCTTCCTCGACGAGATCGAGGAAAACATCGGCATTCGCCCCGAGGTCCCCATCAACAAAAAGGGGGCGGACATCCTGTTCATCACCCCCTCGGGGGACGTGTTCGCCGACCCGGCGATCTACACCCTCATGGGGTACTTCGTGCTGCTGGACCATCTGTCCAAGAAGCACGGCTTTTCCTGGACCATGAGCGCCTACGCCTCGGAGGGGGGTAACTTCGGGCTGTTCAACCACAACGAGACCATGAAGCGGCTCAACGCCAAGATGTACCGCGAGTGCGAGCGGATCGGGGCCAAGTGGATCCTCGGCGGTGAGTGTGGTCACATGTGGCGGGTGGTGAACCAGTACATGGACACCATGAACGGGCCGGCCCCGGACTGCACGATCTCGGTGCCCACCTCTCCGGTGACCGGCACGCAGTTCAAAAACGCACGCTCCACCAAGATGGTGCACATCACGGAGTTCACCGCCGACCTCATCAAGCACGGCAAGCTGAAGCTGGATCCGAGCCGCAACGACAACTACCGGGTGACGTTCCACGACTCGTGCAACCCGGCGCGGGCCATGGGGCTGTTGGAGGAGCCGCGCTACATCCTGCGCCACGTGTGCAACAACTTCTGGGACATGCCCGAGAGCACCATCCGGGAAAACACCTTCTGCTGCGCCGGGGGCGCCGGGCTCGGCAACGACGAGAACATGGAGATGCGCATGCGCGGCGGGTTGCCGCGCGGCAACGCCGTCAAGTACGTGCAGGACCGCTACGGCGTCAACGTGCTGTCGTGCATCTGCGCCATCGACAAGGCCACCCTGGTGGCCCTGGTGAACTACTGGAACCCCGGCGTGGAGGTCGCGGGGATTCACGAGCTGCTGGGCAACGCCCTCGTGCTGGAAGACGGCGAGAAGCGCACCATGAACCTGCGGGGTGAGCCCCTCGGAAACGAGGACGAGGACGGCGAGGGCGAAACCGACGAGTCGGAGGGCGACGATGCCTAGGAAAGAGCCCAAGATCGAGTACACGGAGCAGGCGAAGTCGGACAAGGGCCCCATCGTGCTGGGCCTGGTGCTGTTCGTGGTGCTCATGTTGGCCGGGACCTTCTACAACCTGATCAACGGCCAGGCCGACGCCAGGCCGAAGCTGGTCAAGCCCACCAACGCCACCGAGTGCGTCAAGCCCACCCAGTGGATGCGTGAAAACCACATGAAGCTGCTCGACGACTGGCGCGACGAGGTGGTGCGCGACGGCAACCGCGCCACGGTGGTGGTGGACGGCAAGCGCTACCAAAAGAGCCTCACCCACGCCTGCCTGAAGTGTCACACGAGCAAGAGCCGCTTCTGCGACCAGTGCCACCGCTGGGCCGGGGTCACCCGCCCCGGCGTGGAGCTGCAGTGCTGGCACTGCCACATCGTGCCCGAGGTGAAGCCTCGCGCGGTGACGGCGCCCAGGGCGGCGCAGGCCCGGAGGTAACCCATGGACAAGAGCAAACGCACCTTCTTGAAGATCGCCGGCCTCGGATCGGCCGGCGTTTATCTCGGGGTCAAGGGCGCCCAGCTGCACGCCAACAAGACGCCCGAGGCAGACAAGCGCTACGCCATGGTGATCGACACCAAGCTGCTCACCGCGGACGTGATGTCCGCGGCCATGGCGGCGTGTCACCGGGAGCACAACGTGCCCCACATCTCCAACCCCAACTGCAACCAGGCGCCGCCGGACAAGCAGGCGGTGAAGTGGATCTGGGAAACGGACTTCGACTCGGCGTTCCCCGAGCAGGTCCAACACATGCCCAAGGTCGCCCAGCGCTCCGTGCTGGTGCTGTGCAACCACTGCGACGAGCCTCCCTGCGTGCGGGTCTGCCCCACCAAGGCCACCTGGAAGCGGGAAAGCGATGGCATCGTCACCATCGACATGCACCGCTGCATCGGCTGCCGCTACTGCATCGCGGCCTGCCCCTACGGCTCGCGGAGCTTCAACTTCACAGACCCGCGGCGCTACCTCGAGTTCGTGCAGGCGACCTACCCCACCCGCACCCACGGGGTGGTGGAGAAGTGCAACTTCTGCGTGGAGCGCGTCGGCGAGGGGAAAAAGCCCGCCTGCGTGGAGGCCTGCGAGCAGCTCGGCTCCAAGGCCCTGCGGTTCGGAGCCCTCACCGCCGAGGACCTCTCCGAGGAGACCTCCGAGATCGGCAAGGTGCTGCGAAATACAAACAACTTCTCCCTGCGGCGCAAACCCAGCCTCGGCACCGGGCCCGAGGTCTACTACATCCTGTGAGGCCGCCATGCTCGAAAAAGCACTCAAAGGCTCCAAGGCATACTATCTGTGGCTCGGTTTTCTGCTGGTCCTGATCGGGATCGCAGCCGGCCTGTTCCGTTGGCAGATCGGCGAGGGCCTGGGCATCACCGGCATGAGCCGGGACGTGTCCTGGGGCCTGTACATCGCGCAGTTCACCTTCCTGGTGGGGGTCGCGGCCTCCGCGGTGATGGTGGTGCTGCCCTACTACCTACACAACTTCAAGGCCTTCGGCCGCATCACGGTGCTCGGGGAGTTTCTGGCCATCCCCGCCTGTTTGATGTGCATGCTGTTCATCTTCGTGGACATGGGCCGGCCCGATCGCGTGGTGAACGTGTTTTTGCACCCCACGCCGAGCTCCATGATGTTCTGGGACTCCCTGGTCCTGATGGGCTATCTGCTGCTCAACATCGTCATTGGCTGGACCACCTTGCACGCGGAGCGCAAGGGCACGCCGCCGCCCAAGTGGATCAAGCCCCTGATCTACCTGTCCATCCCCTGGGCCGTGTCCATCCACACCGTCACGGCGTTTTTGTACCAGGGCCTGCCGGGTCGCTCTTTTTGGATGACGGCCATCCTGGCGCCGCGGTTTCTGGCCTCGGCCTTCGCCGCGGGCCCGGCCCTGCTGATCCTGCTGTGTCTGATCACGCGCCGGGTCACGAAGTTCGATCCGGGCAAGCTTGCCATCCAGAAGCTGGGCCAGATCATCACCTACGCCATGTTGATCTCGCTGTTTTTCTTCGCCATGGAGTTCTTCACCGCCTACTACTCCAACATCCCGGAGCACAAGCACCACTTCGAGTACCTGTATCTGGGTCACGAGGGCAACCGCATCATGGTGCCCTTCATGTGGGCGTCCCTGGTGTTCGCGGTGATCGCCGTGGTGCTGCTGGTCAACCCGCGCACGCGCCAAAACGAAAGCTACCTCGCGCTGGGGGCAGTCGCGGTGTTCCTGTCCTCCTGGCTGGAAAAGGGGCTGGGGCTCATCACCGGCGGGTTCGTCCCCTCTCCCATGGGGGACTACACCACCTACCAGCCCACCTGGCCCGAGGCCTTCATCGCCATCGGCATCTGGGCCGTGGGCTTTTTCGTGCTGACCATCCTGTACAAGGTGGCCACCGGCGTGAAGCTCGAGGCCGAGGCGTAGGGTCGAAGGCCGTTCCCAGATTCCCATATACTCGCAAAAGTTTGCTCAGCAGGACACCCCAGCCTGCGGGAGCCCAGCAGGGTCCATGCCGCAGACGGCCGGCGCCGGCAGACGAAGGATCCAGGCGCCCAAGACCCCAGGATCTGCGGGGAAGTGCCCGAAAGCCAATGATTCGGGGACCCTGGGATCGTTTTCCCTTGACACCACCCGAGGCCCTTGTTACCAACCTAGGCGCCACTAATCAGGAGTCTTTGGTTTGCCCGCGAGGCGGGTCGCAGAAAGCGGTGCGATGCGACCGAAAATGCGAGGCGGGCGGACTTTTTCAGATTGTTTCCAGGTTGCACCAACTGTGAACCAACACCGATTTTTTGGAGGCTCTTCAAATGCCGATGTTTGAAAACGGTGACGTCAAGATCGAAGTCGACGAGGATGGATTCATCGTCGACCCCAACCAGTGGAACGAGGATGTCGCGAGGGCGCTCGCGGGTACCGAGGGCATCGACGAGCTGACCGATGAGCACTGGAATGTCATGAACTATCTGCGTGACTACTACCAGAAGTTCGGCGTGGCTCCGATGATCCGCAAGCTCTGCAAAGAGACCGGCTTCCCGCTCAAGAAGATCTACGACCTGTTCCCCAGCGGGCCGGCCAAGGGCGCCTGTAAGCTGGCCGGGCTGCCCAAGCCCACCGGTTGCGTCTGATCCGGAGACTTCGCTTGTTCCCTCTCGCGGCGATCACCCAGCTGAGTCGCCTCTCACACCGCTCCCAACGAATGTACCGGTAGCTCGGCGCTCCTTTGCGGGGTCTGCCCACCATCACCGGTCCGCGACGAGCACCTGGGTGGCCACCATTTGGAACCGAGTGATTTGACGAGTTCATCCGATGTAACCGTTCAGGTATCACGTAGGACCGAAAGCGCGCTAAACGGCGCTGCGGCGTCTTTCCCTGCAGCGGCGCGAAGCCCGCGGTGATTGGGAGTGAGCCCCGAAAAACCGCGCTTTTTCGGGGCGAGGGGGGATGGGACTTATCCCCCCTGAACGATTGCCATCCGACGAACAGAGGAGAGTCTGAGCGATGAGCGATGCCGACAGCAAGCCCACCTTGGTCGTGGGCGGCGGAATGAGCGGGATCACCACCGCGCTGGAGCTCAGCGAGCTCGGCGTGGAGGTGATCCTGGTCGAAAAGGAGCCGTTCCTCGGGGGGCGGGTTTCCAGCTTCACGAACTACTTCCCGAAGCTGTGTCCCCCCTGGTGTGGGCTGGAGATCAACTTCAAGCGGCTCAAGGCCGATCCCCTCATCACCGTCCACACCCAGGCGACGGTGACCAAGCTCGAGGGGGCGGCCGGGGCCTACCAGGCCACCGTCGAGGTGGCGCCCCGCTACATCAACGAAAAGTGCACCGCGTGCGGGGAGTGCGCCAAGGCCTGCGCCACCGAGATCCCCGACCCCTTCAACAAGGGCATGTCCCAGACGAAGGCGGTGTACATGAACCACGCCCTGGCGTTCCCCAAGCGCTACGCGCTCGATAAGGACGCCGCCTCGGACGACGACCTGAAAAAGATCAAGGACGCCTGCAAATACGACGCGGTGAACCTGGACGACGCCGCCCAGCAGCTCGAGATGGCGGTCGGGTCGGTGGTCTGGGCCACCGGATGGCGCAACTACGACGTCTCCAAGGTCTCCTACCTCAACTACGACAAGCTCCCGGATGTCGTGACCAACCTCGAGTTCGAGCGGATCGCGGCGAGCTCTGGTCCCACCGGCGGTAAGCTCCAGCGCCCCTCGGACGCCAAGGAGATCGAGTCCATCGCCTTCGTGCAGTGCGCCGGGTCGCGGGACGTCAACCACCTGCCCTACTGCTCGGGGGTGTGCTGTCTCGGCTCGCTCAAGCACATCAGCTACGTTCGCAAAAAGGTTCCAAACGCCAAGGTGTACATGTTTCACATCGACGTGCGGGCCGGGAAATACGAGGGCTTTTTCACGAAGATCCAGGGAGAGGAAAACGTCCAGATCATCAAGGGCAAGGTGGGCGGGATCTACGCCGAGGGAGATAAGCTCCGGGTGCACGTGGAGGACATCGAGGCCGGCAAGTCCCTCAAGGTGGACGTGGATATGGCGGTGCTGGCCACCGGCGTGGTGCCCAACACCGACGACATGCCCCTGGAGGTCCAGACCGACGAGTTCGGCTTTCTCACCCTCGATCTCGACAACCAGGGCATCATCCCCGCTGGGATGGTGCGCAAACCCACGGACGTGGCGACCTGCGTGCAGGACGCCACCGGCGCGGCGATGCGCGCCTTGACCCAGAAGTAGAGGTGACGCCATGGAACAAAAGCTAGGTGCGTACATCTGTACGGGTTGCGGCATCGGCGAACGGCTCGATGCCTCGGCCCTGGAGACCGTGGCGACGGGCGAGGCCGGCGCGGCCTTTGCCAAGACCCACGAGTGCCTTTGCGGCGAAGAGGGCGTGAAGCTCATCGCCGATGACATCGCCAACGAGGGCGTGAATCGTGTGGTCCTCGGAGCCTGCTCCTTTCGCGAAAAGCAGGCCGAGCTCACCTTTCCCCAGACCCTGGTGGAGCGCGTGAACCTGCGAGAGTTCGTGGCCTGGGGCGCCGCGGACGGCGAAGAAGAGGAGGACGTCGGCAACCTCGCCGCCAACTACCTGCGCATGGCGGGCGCGCGACTCAAGGCCATCTCCTTGCCCGAGCCCCACCTCGAGGAGATGTCGGACCGGGTGCTGGTGATCGGCGGCGGGTGGACCGGGCTGCACGCGGCGCGAAACGCCGCGCAGGCCGGCAAGGAGGTGGTGCTGGTGGAGCGCGAGGCCTCCCTCGGGGGCTTCGTGGGCAACAAGCTGCACAAGCGCTTCACCGGCCGCCCGCCCTTCGAGGGCTACGAGGACGTGGACCTCGCGCCGCTCATCTCCGAGGTGGAGGAGCACGCCGGGACCACCGTGTACAAGGGCGCCACGGTGGCCAACATCGACGGGGCGCCGGGGCGGTTCGAGGTGAGCTTCGACGGCGCCGACGGCACCGAGACCGTGGGCTCCATCGTCCTGGCGGCCGGCTGGCGGCCCTATGACACCGCCAAGCTTTCCCACCTCGGCTACGGCGACGTCAAGGACGTGGTCACCAACATCGAGCTCGAGCAGATGGCTCGCGAGGGCAAGCTCGTGCGGCCCTCGGACGAGGGCGACCTCGAGACGGTGCTGTTCATCCAGTGCGCCGGCTCCCGCGACCCCGAGCATCTGCCCTACTGCTCCACGGTGTGCTGCGGCGTCTCCATGAAGCAGGCGCTGTACGTGCAGGACGAAAACGAAGACGCCCGGGTCTACGTGATGTACAAGGATATCCGCACCCCCGGGCAGTGGGAGAAGTACTACCAGCAGGCCCAGAAAAACGGGGTCATCTTCGTCAAGTCCGAGGTGAAGTCCATCACCGCGGGCGACGACGGCGGCGCCGTGGTCACCGTGCGGGACGTGCTGCAGGACGAGGACCTCGAGGTGGAGGCCGACCTGGTGGTGCTGGCCACGGGCATGGTGCCCGAGACCCAGGAAAACGAGGTGCTCAACCTCTCGTACCGGTTGGGCAAGGAGCTGCCCCAGCTAGAGTACGGGTTCCCGAACTCGCATTTCATCTGCTTCCCCTACGAGACCCAGCGCACCGGCATCTACGCCGCGGGCCCGGTGCGCGTGCCCATGACCACCGCCGAGAGCCTCGATGACGCCGCGGGCGCCTCCTTCAAGGCGCTCAAGAGCGTCAAGCTCATGAGCGAGGGCAAGGCCGTGCACCCGCGGGTGGGCGACCAGTCGTGGCCGGACTTCGCGCTGCAGCGCTGCACCC
>CAYFWA010000043.1:17861-19217 GCA_964346625.1 uncultured Myxococcales bacterium | reverse complement strand
CGCCTTGCCAGCCGGGCGCCTCGGCGCCCTGAACTGGACACCTTATTCGTGACCGAGCCCTATGGCGCGACCGCGGGCGGGGAAACCGGAAAACGAAGGCAATCGTTGTAATCGAATCGACAGAAGCCGCGAGCGCGGCGTAGCGACAGTGGTATGGTCCGGCCATGCGCGTTCGGAGATCCCTGCAGTGGCGTTTCACGCCGCCCCTGGTGCCCGGCCGGCTGGTCCGGCGGGACAACCGCTTCATCGCCACGGTGGCCCTCGACGGCGACCAGGGCGTGTCGTCGCGACCCGAAACCGCGGACCTTCACCAACGGCCGAAGAGCGCTCGCGCCACGGAGACCGTCCTCGCCTCGACTCGGGCCCACTCCGACCCGACGCAGGTGCTGGCCCACTGCACCAATACGGGGAGCCTCATGGGCGTGGTCTCGCCCGGGCGGCGGGTGTGGCTGCGACCCGAACCGCCTCGACCCAAGGGCCCGCCGCGGCGCACGCGGTTCACCTGGGTGATGGTGCGCCACGCGCGCCACTGGGTGGGCATCGACACCCTGCTGCCCAACCGGCTGTGCCACCAGGCCGTGGCCGCGGACGCGCTGCCAGGGCTGCGGGGCTACGCGGCGGTGCGGCGGGAGGTGCCCTACGGCGAGCGGAGCCGGGTGGATCTGCTGCTCGAGGGGCCCCGGCGGGACGCGGCGAGGCGGCTGCGGCGCCACCAGGGCCGCGGCGACCGGCGCCCGTGCTACGTGGAGATCAAGAACTGCCACCTCACGGCGCGGACCCTTCACCCCGGCGTGGCGGGGCCGGTGGCGCCCCGACGTCACCGGGGCCAGTCCGTACGCGACATCGCGCTTTTTCCCGACGCGCCCACCGAGCGCGGCCGGCGCCACCTGTACGAGCTTTTGGAGATGGTGCGCCAGGGCCACCGGGCGGTGCTGCTGGTGGTGGTGCAGCGCAACGACTGCGACGCCTTCGCCGCCGCGGCGGGCATCGACCCGGCCTACGCCGCCGCCATGGCCGAGGTGGCGGCCCAGGGGGTGGAGATCCACGCCTGGGCCTGCAGCGTGAGCCCGGCCCGGGTGCGCCTGGCGCGTCCCCTGCCGGTGCTGCTGGAGCCTTGAGGCACCACGTGCCATCGGTCTGGCAAGCCGCCCACGCTCCCGAAGGGCACGCCCTTTGCGCATCGGCCCGCTGCCCGTTGCGCCGCCACCGATCCGGGTTATTTTAAGGTCCGGCTTCCGGGCTCAGGCCCCCGGGGGCGTCCACCATGGCCCGTAAGAACCGCTCGGCGAAATCCACGAAGCGGGGCGCTCGCAAAAGCGAGCCTTCGTCCCGCGATCAGACCTCCAGCCCGGCGAA
>CAYFWA010000043.1:0-17761 GCA_964346625.1 uncultured Myxococcales bacterium | reverse complement strand
GGGGCGCTCGCAAAAGCGAGCCTTCGTCCCGCGATCAGACCTCCAGCCCGGCGAATAAATCAGGCGCCGCGAAAAAACGTAGCGACGGAGCAAGCGCGGCGGAGATCGCGCGGCCGGTGATCCGGGTGAAGGGGGCGCGGCAAAACAACCTGCAGGGCTTCGACGTGGAGATCCCCCACGAGGGGCTGACCGTGGTGACGGGGGTGTCGGGCTCGGGTAAATCGTCGCTGGCCTTCCAGACGCTGTACGCCGAGGGGCAGCGGCGCTACAGCGAGTCGTTCTCGGCCTACGTGCGCCAGTTCCTCGAGCGGCTGCCGCGACCGCGGGCCCACGCCATCGAGGGCATGCTGCCGGCCATCGCCATCGAGCAGCAGGCGGCCATGGGCGGGGGCCGGTCCACCGTGGCCACCATGACGGACCTGGCCGACTACCTGAAGCTGCTCTATGCCCGGGGTGGGACCCTGTACTGCCCTGCCTGCGACGTGCCCGTGCTGGATCGCGACGCCACCGCGCTGCGGGATCTGCTGCTCGAGCGACACGCCGGAGCGCGGGCGGTGATCGCGGCGCCGGTGCGGCTCGCCGCCGAGCCGGGCGCCGGGGTCAAAGGACGCCCCGCCACGCAGAAGCCCCGCGGAGCCGGGAAAAAAGACAAGGCCGGCAAGCCCGGCAAGGCCAGCAAGCGGGGCGCGTCCAAGGCGGCAGACGAAGCTGGGGCCAGCGCCGAGGCCGAGCGCTACCGGCAGGCCGACCTGCTGCGCAAGCTCGGGTTCACCCGCTGCCTGCGGGTGCCCGGCTGGTCGGGCGAGGCCGGGCCGCTGCCCGGCCCGCCGGAGGTGGTGGAGCTGGACGCGGCGGCGCTGGACCCGACGCAGGCCGCGCGGGACGCCTGGCAGGGGACGACCAAAGAGCCCGAGCCGCCCGGCGGGGAGCCGGCCTCTCCCGGCGGGAAGCCCGTGCTATGGATGCTGGCCGACCGGCTGCGCCTCGACCCGGCGCGCGAGCAGCGGCTGCTCGAAGCCCTTGAGCAGGCGCTGGATCTGGCCACCGGGCCGCTGGCGGTGCTGCTGGAGGCGCCGGGCTCCGGTTCGAAGCCCCCCACCTCACCGGCCTCCTTTTCGAAAGCTCTCGCTTCGAAAAGACCCGCCTCGAAAGCTCCCTCCTCGAAAAAAAGAGCCTCCCTCGAGGCCACCGCCGCCTGGCACGCCCAGCGGCTCAGCACGGGGCGGCGCTGCGACTCCTGCGGCCGCGGCTTCGAGCCGCCGGGCGCCAGCCTGTTTTCCTACAACACGCCCGTGGGGGCCTGCGAGACCTGCGGCGGGTTCGGCCGCGTGATGGACATCGACTGGGATCTGGTGATCCCGGACCAATCGCTGTCCATCGCCGAGGGCGCCATCCGACCGTGGACCACACCCAAGACGGCCTGGGAGCGCGAGCACCTGGCCGAGCTGTGCGAGGCGTTGGACATCCCCATGGACGTGCCCTGGGGCGAGCTGAACGAAAAGGACCGCCGCTGGATCATCGACGGCGACGAGGTGACCTGGGGAGTGCAGGACTGGTTCGACTGGCTGGAGACCCGGACCTATCGCACCCACGTGCGGATCCTGCTGTCGCGCTACCGGGCCTACCGCCGCTGCCCGGACTGCGGCGGCGCCCGGCTCAAGCCCGAGGCGCTGGCCTACCGCGTGGGAGGCCGGACCCTGGCGGAGCTGTACCGCATGGACATCGGCGCCGCCCGGCGCTTCTTCGACGAGCTGGCGCTGCCCGCCGGCGCGCTGGAGGCCCTGCGCCCGGTGCTGCGCGAGATCCGCTCGCGGCTGGGCTACCTCGAGGAGGTGGGGGTGGACTACCTCACGCTGGACCGCCCCGCCCGGACCCTGTCGGGGGGCGAGGCCCAGCGGGTAACCCTCACCACCGCCCTGGGCGCGTCCCTGGTGCACACCCTCTTCGTGCTCGACGAGCCCACCGTGGGCCTGCACCCGCGGGACACGGCCCGGCTCAACCGCATCTTGCGCCGGCTGGTGGACCACGGCAACACGGTGGTGGTGGTGGAGCACGACCCGGACGTGATCCGGGAGGCCGACCACCTGGTGGATCTCGGCCCCGGCGCCGGGGAGGCCGGCGGACGACTGCTCTACAGCGGTCCACCGGCCGGGCTGCTGGGCAACGGCACGGCCGGGCTGCTGGGCAACGGCACGGCCGGGCTGCTGGGCAACGACGCGGCCGACCAGGCGGCCGCCGGCGCGACGGCAGACGGTGCGGCGGCCGCCGGCGCGACAGACGATGGTGCGGCGGCCGACCGTGCGGCGGCCGACCGCGCGGCGACCGACGCCTCGCTCACCGCAAGCCTGGTGCGCCGGCCCGGGCGGGTGGTGGACAGCCCGCCGCCGCGCCGCGCCGGGAGCGGGGAGCTGTGGGTGCGGGGCGCCAGCGCGCACAACCTGCGGGACCTGGACGTGGCCATCCCGCGGGCCACCCTCACCTGCGTCACCGGGGTGTCGGGCAGCGGCAAGTCCACCCTGGTGGAGCACGTGCTGCACCGGGGGATGAGGCGCCGGCTGGGCCGGCCCACCGAGCCCCCCGGGGCGCACCGCGCCCTGGAGGGCGCGGGCGCGCTGTCGGACGTGGTGTTCGTGGACCAGTCCCCGGCGGCCGCCTCGCCCCGGGCCACGCCCCTGACGTACGTGGGCGTGTTCGACCGCATCCGGCAGCTCTACGCCGCCACCGACGAGGCCCGGGCGCGGGGCTACACGCCGGGGACCTTCTCCTGGAACACCGCGGGCGGCCGCTGCGAGGCCTGTGAGGGCACCGGCGTGGTGCGCGTGGAGCTGCACTTTCTGCCCGACGCCCTGGTGCCCTGCGAGGTGTGCGAGGGCCGGCGCTACACCGACGACGTGCTCGGCGTGCGCTGGCGCGGCCGGTCCATCCGGCAGGTGCTCGACCTCACGGTCAACGAGGCCCTGGCCCACTTTTCCGACGTACCCAAGGTGGTGCGCGGGCTCGCCGTGCTCGCCGAGGTGGGCCTGGGCTATCTGCGCCTCGGCCAGGGGCTCAACACCCTCAGCGGCGGCGAGGCCCAGCGGCTCAAGGTGGCGCGCCACCTCGCCCTGGAAAAGAGCACCGATAGCCTGTTTCTGCTCGACGAGCCCACGCGGGGCCTGCACCTGGCGGACGTGGGCGTGCTGGTGCGCGCCCTGCACCGACTGGTGGATCGCGGCAACACGGTGGTGGTGGTGGAGCACCACCCGGAGGTGATCTGGCAGGCCGATCACGTGGTGGACCTCGGCCCCGAGGGCGGGACAGGAGGCGGCAACCTGGTGGTCGCCGGCCCCCCGGAGACCCTCTGCGAGACCGCGGGCTCGCACACCGGACGGCTGCTGAGCGCGTATCTCAGCGCCGAGGGCGCGACGGATGCGGCGGGCGCCGCGGGCGCCGCGACGAAGGCCTCCCCCGAGCCCGAGCCCGAGCCAGAGCCGGCCCTCGCCGCGACCCCCAGCAGGCGTGGGGGCCGGGGCCGCGCGCGCGCCGGGGACGGCCACCGCGTGCGCGCCGCGGGGCGCGCGGCCGAGGGGCACCCGCCCTACGGCGTCCACCGCCCCGCCGCCTCGCGCGGTGGGAGCCCGCGCGGTGAGTCCATCTCCCTGCGGGGCGCCCGGGAGCACAATTTGCGGGATCTGGACCTGGAGATCCCGCGCGACCAGCTCGTGGTGCTCACCGGACCCAGCGGCTCGGGCAAGTCGTCGGTGGCCTTCGACATCCTGCCCGCCGAGGGGCAGCGGCGGTTCCTGGACTGCCTGTCCCCTTTTGCCCGCCAGTACATGCAGCAGCTCTCCCGACCCGACATCGCGGCCCTGCGGGGGGTGCCCCCCACCATCGCGGTGGAGCAGCGCCTGGGCCGGGGCCGCAAGATGTCCACCGTGGCCACGGTCACCGAGATCTATCCGTACCTGCGGCTGCTGTACGCCAAGGCGGGCCGGCAGATCTGCCTGGAGTGCGGCGAGCCCACCACCTCGGCCACGGCCGAGGAGCTGCTCGCGGAGGTGCGCGAGCGCTTCGCCGGCCAGGCAGTGCGCCTGCTGGCGCCGGTGATCCGCCAGCGCAAGGGCTGGCACCAGACCGTGCTGGATCGGGCGCGCAAGCTCGGCCTCACCGAGGTGCGGGTGGACGGCGCCCTGCGCCCCCTGCAGGGCCGGGGCGCGCCGGATCGGCTGCACCGCTACCGGCTGCACGACGTGGACTACGTGCTCGCCCACGAGCCGGTGCCCACGGATCCCGACGGGGTGGCTCGCTGGCGGGGGCTGCTCGAGGAGGCCCTGGACCTCGGCCGCGGCCACTTCTCCCTGCTGCCCGATGCCCCGCGCAAAGCGACCCGCAAAAAAAAGGACCCCCAATCGGCCCGCGCCGCCACCGGCAAATCGACCGGCAAATCGACCGGCAAATCGACCCGCGCCGCAACACCCGCCGCGGCAGACCCGAGCGCCGAGATCGTGCTGGGCACCCAGCGCATCTGCCGCCGGTGCGGGGTGGCCTACGAGCCCCCGGACCCGCGGCTGTTCTCCTTCACCTCGCCCCAGGGCGCCTGCGAGGCCTGCGGCGGCACCGGCCTCGATCCGGATCACGAGGAGAGCGACGGGCCCACGCCCCCCTGCCCCGACTGCGAGGGCAGCCGGCTCACCCCGGAGGCGCTGCACGTCACCCTGGGCGAGGGGGACCGGGCGTTGTCCCTGGCCGGGCTGCACGGGCTGCGGCCGGCCGACGCCCGGGCCTTTTTACAGTCCCTGGATCTCGCCTCGTCCCCCACCTCCGCCGCGGTGGTGGAGCCGCTGCGCAGGGAGCTGGAGGTGCGCCTCGGGTTTCTCGAGACCGTGGGCCTGGGCTATCTGCACCTGGACCGCTCCGCCGCCACCCTCTCGGGAGGCGAGGTGCAGCGGCTGCGCCTGTCGGCCCACCTGTCGGCCCCGCTGCACGGGGTGCTGTACATCCTGGACGAGCCCACCATCGGACTGCACCCGGCCGACCACGCCCAGTTGCTCGGGGTGCTCAAGGGGCTGCGCCGCGCCCGCAACACGGTGCTCATCGTGGAGCACGACGAGGAGACCATGCGGGCCGCCGACCACCTCATCGATCTGGGGCCCGGCGGCGGCCGCGAGGGCGGCGAGCTGGTGGACGAGGGCTCGCCCCAGGAGATCCAGCGCAGCGGCGAGGGCCTCACCGCCCGGCTGCTGCGAGGCGAGATCGGCGGCGCCGGGCCGCCGACGAAGGCGCCCCCCCCGGACGCGAACCACGAGCGCAGAGACGACGCCCACGAGGGCTTTTTACGCATCGAGGCGGCCCACGCCCACAACCTGCGCGGCCTGGACGTGCGCCTGCCCACCGGCGCCCTCACGGTGATCACCGGCCGCTCGGGCAGCGGCAAGTCCACCCTGCTCGAGGACGTGCTGCGTGCCACCGCGCGACACGGTGCGCCCGTGGGCTGCGCGCAGATTCACGGGCTGGAGGCCTTCGACCGGGTGGTGGAGGTAGACCAGCGCCCCATCGGCCGCAACCCGCGCTCCTGCCCGGCCACCTACGTGGGGCTGATGACGCGGCTGCGCGAGCGCTTCGCCGCCCTGCCCGAGGCGCGGGTGCGGGGCTTTTCCCCCAGCCGCTTCTCCTTCAACGTGGAAGGGGGCCGCTGCCCCGAGTGCCTCGGCCACGGCTGGCTCACGGTGGAGATGGGCTTTCTACCCGACGCCCACGTACGCTGCCCCCGCTGCCAGGGCCTGCGCTACCACCGCGACACTTTGGCCATCAAGCTGCGGGGCCGCTCCATCGCCGACGTGCTGCAGATGAGCGCCGAGGAGGCCGCCGAGCTTTTCGCCGCCGACCGCCGGCTCGAGCGCCCCCTGGATCTGTTCCTCGACGTGGGCCTCGGCTACCTCCCCCTGGGCCAGCCCTCCCCGACGCTGAGCGGCGGCGAGTCCCAGCGCATCAAGCTCATCGAGGAGCTGTCCAAGAAGTCCCGCGGGCCCACCCTCTACCTGCTCGACGAGCCCACCACCGGCCTGCACGGCGCCGACGTGGACCGGCTGCTGTCGGTGCTGCGCCGCCTGGTGGACCGCGGCCACAGCGCCGTGCTCATCGAGCACCACCTGGCGGTGATGGCCGCCGCCGACTGGCTGGTGGACCTCGGCCCCGGCGCCGGCCCCGACGGCGGCCGCCTGCTGTACCAGGGCCCGCCCCGCCCCCTGGCCGCCCGCGCCGAGGCCCACCCCGACAGCGCCACGGCGCAGTGGCTCGCCGGCTTTTTCGCCCGCGCGCCGAAGGCGAGCAACCACTCATGAAACCGGCGATTCCGCCCAGAGAGTAGAGATGGGGGCCGCGGTGATGCGCTCTCCGAGGGGGTAGACCCGCGGACCGGTGTGCAGCACCACGCCGTGCGCGAAGCGGCGCCCCGCGGGCGAGGCGGTCGAGCAGGGGGATGACATGCGGACGGCCGAGCTGCTCTGCGATGGTCATGCCGTATAGCGAGAGTCGAACCAGCCGCCCGGTTCCCGGCCAGGTCGGGGCGTCGAGATCGGCCCGCGCCGATCCAGTGAGCAGAAACCTTCCCGGACGGGAATCGCTGTCCACCGCGCGCTTCACCGCGCCGAGCACTCCCGGCACTACCTGCCATTCGTCGAGCAGCACTGGCTCGGCGAGGCCCCGCATCGCCGCGTCAGGGTCGGACTGGAAAGCAACCGCCTCCGCCGACCGGTCCAGTTGGACGATGGTGGCCGCCAATCTAGACGCCGTAGTGGTTTTGCCGATTGCACGGGGACCGACCAACATGACCGCGGGGAGCTCCGCAAGGATCTCCTTGATCAAGGGATCGATAGAACGAGCATAATATGCTGACATTACGAAATATTACCCCGACGACGCTGAAACGAGTACCTGTTTTTCACAATCTATATTACCGTTTTTTCACAGCTTATAATACCGTTTTTTCACAAATGGTCCATCTAACCAAAACCATGCTGCGCCCGAACGCTGCCAGACGTAGGGTGGGACCTACAACCCTGTAGGCTAGCGCCTACAATGGGGCCGCCAATCACCCCCCCTTTTCGATTCCATTCGTGTGATTTCAAAGCGTTGCCGCGTCAAGGTGGCCTGGCGCGGCAGTTGCAACGCACACGGCGCAGACAGTGAGAAACGACGAAACGACGAAACGACTTCGATAGACCCCCTAAGCCCCCGAAGCAGGAGGACACCATGAAACGAGCTCCCACCCGAACCCTCACCCGCAACCTCACCGCGCTGCTTTCGGGCGCCGCGATCCTGGCCTGGGCGGCCTGCGGCAACACCGGACAGGAGGGCCTCGGCAGCACCGAGGAGGCCGAGAGCCGGCTGAGCCAGGAAAACGGCGGTTATTCCCTCGAGAGCGAGGCGCCGGCCTTCGGCGAAAAGGACGCCTTCGCCAGCGCCGGGGTGCTCGAGGACCAGACCGAGGTGTTCGACGAGATGACCGAGCTGCCCGAGGTACAGACGATGATCAGCGGGCAGCCCGATCAGGCGCCGGGCCGGCGCTTCGTGCTGGTGGCCGTGTGGGGCCAGCCCCGCTTCGACCCGGGCGTGCCCCGCTGGACCGACTGGACCGGGCGCATCTCGGTGAGCAAGGGCGCGGTGGTGGCCCGCCGCACCATCCGCTTCGAGCCCCCCGATCGTCGCCTGCCCCGCGTGGATCACCGGAACCTGCCCTTCGAGTCCTACACGCGCCCCCACCACGACGGCCTGGTGGTCAACATCTACGACAACCCCCAGAGCACCCTCCCCGTGCAGGGCCAGGTCACCATCGCCCTGGGCCAGCTCGCCCCGGTGGTGATCCCCTATGACGATCTGCCCGGCTTCCGGATGCTGGTGACCACCGACCCGCTGGGCAACAAGCTGTTCATCGCCGCCGAGGAGATCCCGCGCGACGGCTGCGCCGCGGGCTTCCTCATGGGCCGCTGGCACCGACTGGGCCCCAACGTCGGCTACTTCATGGGCCAGTGGGCCGGACCGGCGGGCGCGCTGCACGGGCATCTGGCCGGGATCTGGGGCAAAAAGCCCGCCACCGGCGACCAGGTCTTTTTCGGCAAGTACATCGGCATGCAGGGCCACGCCCGCGGCATCCTGGCCGGCCAGTACGAAAACGGCCACTTCGGCGGCCGCTGGCTGGGCGCCCACGGCCCGGTGGGCCTGCTGCGCGGCGTGTACAAGGAGGCCATCCCCGGCCCCGAGACCGGCGGCTTCTTCCTCGGCGGCTGGGTGCAGACCCAGTGCGACGCCCAACCGTAGCCTCGGCCCGATACCGCCGGGCCGGCGGATCACGCATCCGCCGGCCCGCGCCCCTGCAGACGCCCCGCCTCGCCTCGCCCCGCCCCGCTCACACAAGCCCGACCCGCTCGCCCCACCTCGCCCAGCTCACACCGACCTGCCTTGCCCCGCCAAGGCTCACCCCACCCCGCTCCGCTCACACCGTTCCGCCCCGCTCCGCTCACACCGTTCCGCCCCGCTCCGCTCACACCGTCCCGTTTCGCTCCGCTCACACCGTCCCGTTTCGCTCCGCTCACACCGTCCCGTTTCGCTCCGCTCACACCGTCCCGCTCCGCTCGCCCCGCTCTGCTCGTTTGTCCAAGCTACCTCGCGCAGCGAAAGCCCAAGTCCGTGAGGCGGGCGGCGGGCTTGTAGTGGTAGCGGGCGGTGCAGCGCAGGTAGGTGGGCGGAAGGAGACGATCCTTTCCGTGCCCCCGCTCGCTGCGGTACCCTGTCCGGGCGCGCCCACCGCGAGGGTCGCGAGGGAGACGGACATGAGACGAACACCCACACACTTCGCGCTCCCGCTGGCGCTCGCCCTGGCGATCGGGGCGAGCGGCTGCTCGGACGGCGGAGGCAACGCCAACGCAAACGACAACGGCGCAGACGCCGGCGTGGGCGACGACGGGGGCCCGGGGCCCGACGCCGAGACAGACATCGACGGCGGGGGGCCCGGGGCCGACGCGGAGGCCGATCCCGACGGCGGCGGGGATCCCCCGCCCGCGGACTGCGCGCCGCTGCCCGCCCCCACGGGCAACACGGTGGAGGTGTTTCCCTCCGAGGCCGACAGCCTGCGCCAGACCGTGCTGGACGCACCCAGCGGCACCACGGTGCTGCTGCACGACGGCGACTACTGGATGGACGGCGGGGACAGCACCCACCGGCTGTCGTTTTATACCGACGGGGTAACCCTGCGGTCCTACTCGGGGGACTGCGGCGCGGTGACCCTGCACGGCGGCTACGTCACCGGGGAGCTGATCTCCATCGCCGCCAGCGATGTAACCATCGCGGATCTCACGCTGCGGGAGGCCTACTACCACCCGATCCACGTCACCGGCGGCGACAGCGCGGACACCACGGGCACGCGGATCTATAACGTGCACATCATCGATCCGGGCGAGCAGGCCATCAAGATCAACCCCAGCGGCCAGGGGACCTACGCCGACGAGGGCCAGGTGGAGTGCTCGCGCCTCGAGCTCACCCCCGCGGGCCGACCCAACATCCGCAACGGCTGCTACACCGGCGGGGTGGACGGCCACCAGGCCTGGGGCTGGGAGATCCGGCTCAACCACATCGAGGGCTTCTGGTGCGACACCGGCCTGTCGGAGCACGCCATCCACTTCTGGACGGCGAGCCGGGGCACCCTCAGCGAGCGAAACACCATCGTGAACTGCGCCCGGGGCATCGGCTACGGCCTCGGCGAGACGGGTGCCGAACGTACCTACGACCCGGACCCCTACCCGAGCGTGGGCTACATCGGCCACTACGACGGCCTCATCCGCAACAACTTCATCTTCGCCGACATCGGCTCGCGCTTCGACTCCGGGGTCACCCTCGACCAGGCCCGCGGCACCCAGGTGGTGCACAACACCGTGGTGTCCACCACCGCCCCGTTCAACTGCATGGAGTGGCGCTTTTCCAACACCGAGGTGACCCTGCTCAACAACCTGGTGAGCCACAACCTCATGGACCGGGGGGGCACGGCCACGCGGTCGGGCAACATCGAAAACGCGCCCCTGTCCCTGTTCGTGGACGGCCCCGGCGGCGATCTGCACCTGGCGCCCGACGCCGCGGCCATCGACGCCGGCGCGAGCGTGCCGGCGGGGCTGTGCCCCCACGACATCGACGGCGACCCGCGCTCCGGCGCCTACGACGTGGGCGCGGACGAACGATAGCCTTGCCCCGTAGCCTCGAGCGCTGGATCCGCATCCGGTCCCAGACGCCGTGAGCGGGGCTTTCCGGGTGCCACCGGATCGAACCGACCCTTCCCCGGTGACTGGCCTTTCTGGCCGCGCGGTGCTATAGCCTGACTGGTTTTTTTCCGGTGGGTCGTGCCCTCCCTTTCCACGCCTCATCGCTGCCCGAAACCGCGAAATCCCGGACCCGAGCCTCGTGAGCGTTTCGTCTCTCAAGATCCCGTCGCCGCCTCTCCGCGTCTACCTGGTGGCGCCCCGAACGCCGGTGAGCTTCTGGAGCATGCAGACCACGGTGGACGCGGTGGGGGCCCGCTCCCTGATGCCCTCGGCCACCCTGGCCACCCTGGTGGCGCTCACCCCCGACGACGTGGCGGTGGAGTATCACTACTGCGACGAGAACGTCTCGCCGCTGGACCCAGCGTTCGACTGCGACCTGGTGGCGCTCACGGGCATGACCCTGCACGAGCCGCGCCTCGCGGAGCTGTCGCGCCAGTTCCGCGGCCGCGGCATCCCCGTGGCCCTGGGCGGCGCCTTCGCCAGCCTGGACACGGACCGGGCCGCGCCCCTGGCCGATCACCTGTTCGTGGGCGAGGCCGAGCGCACCTGGCCGGCGTTTTTGCGTGACCTCGCCCGGGGCGAGGCCCGCCCGCGCTACGAGCAGCCCGAGCACGTGGACCTGGCCGAGAGCCCCCCGCCGGACTGGCGCTTCATCCGGGGCAGCGACTACCTGTACCTGACGGTGCAGGCGAGCCGGGGCTGCCCCAACCGCTGCGATTTTTGCGACGCCATCCAGCTCGTGGGGCGCCGCTACCGCACCAAGAGCGTGGACCAGGTCCTCACCGAGATCGACCGCGCCTACCGGGCCGGCGCCGAGACGATCTTTTTTTCCGAGGACAACTTCTACGTCAACCGGCGCTACACCCGGGAGCTGCTCGAGCGCATCGTGCAGTGGAACACCGCCCAGCCCCACCCCATCCAGTTCTCCTGCCAGGCCAGCGTCCGCATCGCCGACGACGAGGAGATCCTGCGGCTGCTGGCCGACGCGCGCTTCGCCGTGGTGTTCCTGGGGGTCGAGAGCCTGCGGCGCGAGTGCCTCGAGGAGGTCAACAAGGGGCACCTGTATCGCGAGGACCTGGAGCAGCGCCTGGCCCGCCTGGCCCACTACGGGCTGTTGCCCTTTTTGGGCATGATCGTGGGCTTCGATGCCGACGACGAGACGAGCTTCGACGAGATCGAGGCGTTCATCCAGCGCACGGCGAGCCCCATCGTCTCGCTGAGCGTGCTCAACGCCCCCAAGGGCACGCCCCTGTATCAGCGGATGGCGGCCCAGGGCCGCATCGACGAGTCCTTCGACGGCGTCTGGCACGTGTCCACCAACATCGTACCCCGACGCTTCACGCGCCCGGAGCTGCTGCAGCGGCACCACCGGCTGTTTTCCCGGCTCTACGATCCCGAGCGCTTCGAGCCCCGGGCGCGGCGCTGGTTGTCACAGGTGGGCTACTTCACGCCGCTTTATACCCGGCGGCGGCGCCGGCTGGCCAACCTCACCAAGATCGGCCGGGTGCTGCGCTACTATCTGCGCGACGCCCCGCCGCCGGTGCGCCGGATGTTCTTCCTCCTCCTGTGGCACACCGCGCGTCGGGACAAGCGGCTCATCCGCAAGGCCATCACGCTCATGACGCAGTACTGTCACTACTACCAGTTCGCGCACCAGGCCCCCGCCTGAGGGCGCGCGCACGAATGCCGAAGTTATTCTTGCGCGAGCCCCAAGGGCGCGCCGACGTCACGACAGGATGCACACTCGACCCGAGATCACCTGGCTTTCCCCCGAAGGCTCACCGGCGGGCTCCGAGGCCGCCGCCGCCAACGTCGCCGACGGGGTGGACGCCGACGTCACCGATGGGGCCGACGCCGACGTCGCCGATGGGGCCGACGCCGACGTCGCCGATGGGGCCGACGCCGACGTCGCCGAAGGGGCCAACGCCGACGTCGCCGAAGGGGCCGACGCCGACGTCGCCGACGGAGCCGACGCGTCGAAGGGGGCCGCGCGACCGGCCCCGCCGGTGGCCGAGCGCTGCGCGGCGCGGCTGCGCTTCCCCGCCGCCTGCGCCTGGTTCGACGGGCACTTCCCGAACCGGCCCGTGCTGCCGGGGGTGGCGCTGCTGGCCGCGGTGCGCGCGGTGGTGTCTCGCTTCCGCTGGGCCCCGGCGCCGGCCGCGCGGCGGGTGACGGGGTTCGGCCGGGTGCGCTTTCGGCAGCCCGTGGGCCCGGATCAGCCGCTGCGCCTGACGCTGCAGCCCTCCCGGCGGGGCAACGCGCTGCGCTTCGTGATCACGTCGGAGGCCGAGGCCAAAGACGGGGCCGAGTCCAAGGACGGGGCCGAGGTCGCGGCCAGGGCCGAGGCCAAGCCCAGCCCCGGCGCCGATCCCACGCCCATCTGCGAGGGCCTCGCCCAGTGGGCCGAGGCGCCGGCTGAGGCGCCGGCTGAGCCGGACCGCGCTGGCGCCGCCGAAGACCCGGCGTGTTCCGGTGAGGCCTGGAGGTGGCGGTGAGTTGGGAGCCGGAGTCCCACGCGCCGGCGTCCTTCGACGCCCGGCCCCTGCTGCCGCGATGTCTGCTGTCCCCCGACGCGGAGACCGAAGCCGCGGGGTCGGGGGCGAATCGCGCCGCCCTGCTGCGTGCGGCCCGCGCGCTGGCCGCGCTGCCCCCCGGCCTCGTCGGCGTGTCCTGCGCCGACCGCGCGGTGGTGGCCGCGGCGGCCCTGGCCGCCCTCGGCACCGAGCGCGCCTTCGTGCTGGCGGCCACCCCGGACGCGCCGAGCCGCGCGGCCCTCGTCGCCGCCCTGGACGGCGGTCCCCTCGTCGCCGAGGACGGGTTGGTCGCGCCGAACGCGTCGGGTGCGTCGGGTGCGTCGGGCGCGTCGGGCGCGTCGGGCGCGTCGGGTGCGTCGGGCGCGTCCACCGTCTTCGAGCACCTCGCGGGAAGCGCACCGGCCCCGGATCTGGACGCCGAGACGAGGCCGCCCCGGCTGCGCGGGCCCGCGGACCGGCCCGCCCTCTCGCTGCTCACCGGAGGCAGCACCGGACCCCCCCAACGCTACGCCAAGACCGTGGGCAACCTGCTCGGCGAGGTGGCGCTGTGGCGCGAGCGCCTCGCCATCCGCCCCGACGACGTGGTCGTGGCCACGGTCTCGCCGCTGCACATCTACGGGCTCATCCACTCGGTGCTCGTGCCGCTGCTGGGCCCCTGCCGCGTGGCGCGACAGACGCCCTTTCTGCCGGCGGAGGTGGAGGCCGTGGCGCGCCGGCACGGCGCCAGCGTCCTGGTCTCGGCGCCCGCGCACCTGCGGGCGCTCACCGCCCGCGCCACCCGGGTGCCGGGCCTGCGCCTGGTGCTTTCTTCCAGCGCGCCGCTGCCCGAGCGGGTGGACGCGGCGGTGCAGCGGCAGCTCGGCGCCCCGGTGGTGGAGATCTACGGCTCCACCGAGTCCGGCGCCATCGCCACGCGCTGCCGCGCCGCGGGCGAGCGCTACTTCACGCCCCTCCCCCCGGTGCGCTGCGACCTGCAGGCCGAGCGGCTGAGGGTGCACTCTCCCTTCGTCTCGCCGGAGCTGGCGCGGGGCGACCTGGCGCCGGGCGAGCCGGGCTGGTTCGAGATGCCCGACCGGGTGATTTCGGCGCACGACGACGGACCCGATGCTCCCGGCTCGCGCGCCTCGCCCGCGGGAGCCAGCGACCCCGGTGACCGCGTCGGCGGCGGCGGCGTCCCCGGTGACCGCGTCGGCGGCGGCGGCGTCCCCGGTGACCGCGTCGGCGGCGGCGACGACGGCGGCAAGGACCCGGGTGACAACGGCGTCCTCCGCTTCCGCGTGGCCGGCCGCACCGACGACATCGTCAAGATCGCGGGCAAGCGCGTTGACCTGGCCGACCTGGATCGGCGCGTGCGCGCCCTGCCCGGGGTGCAGGACGTGGCGGTCCAGGTCCTGCGAGACGCCGCCGTCGTCGCCGAAAGCGGCCGGCAGGTCGAGCTGGGCGTGCTGGTGGTGACGACGCAAGCGGCGGCGCAGACCCGGAAGGCGGTCCGCGAGGCGGTCCGCGAAGCGCTGCGACCCATCGTGCGGCCCCGCTGGCTGCGGCTCGCGCCCCACATCCCCCGCACGCCCACGGGCAAGCCCGACCGACGCGCGATCCGCCGGCTACTGGAGAACGCGGATCCCGCGGACCCCGCAGATCCCGCAGATCCCGCGGATCGAGGTTGACCGGGCGGACGATCCACCGGATGCCGGGGTTGACGTCGTGATCGACGCTACGGTTTTGATATGGCAACCGACTACGGATAGCGGGAGGGAGGACACCATGAGCAACGCACGAGACACACCCGAGGCCGACCGCTCCCCGGAGACACGGCGCACCGCGTTCATGTTCCCGGGCCAGGGCTCCCAGTCAGTGGGAATGTTTTCCCGGTTGCTGGGAGACCGGCCCAGCGCCCGCACCCGGCTGCAGGAGGCCGAGCAGATCCTGGGCTGGCCCCTTTCGGCGCGCATGGAGCAGGGCCCCGAGGAGGCCCTGCGCGACACCGAGAGCGCCCAGCCCGCCCTGCTCATCGTCAGCGTGGCCTGCGCCGAGGCGCTCATGGAACCCGACGGCGGCGAGGGCCCGCCGGACGTGGTGCTCGGACACAGCGTGGGCGAGTACGCCGCCCTGGTGGTGGGCGGCGCCCTGTCCTTTGCCGACGCCGTGCGCCTGGTGCAGGCCCGGGCCGATCTCATGGGCCGGGCCTCGCGCGCCGCCCCGGGGGGCATGGTGGCCATGCTGGGCGCGCCGCCCGACGCCCTGGCCGACCTGGTGACCGAAATCGCGGGCCCGGACCTCGGCGTGCTCGAGATCACCAACTTCAACGCCCCCAAACAGCAGGTGCTCTCGGGCCAGCAGGCCGCCCTCGACGCCGCCGTGGCCCTGGCCACCGAGCGCCGACTGGGCCGCGCCGTGCCCCTGCCGGTCTCCGCGCCGTTTCACTGCGCCCTGATGAAGCCCCTGGCCGAGGCGTTCGCCGCGCATCTGGGGACCGTGACCCTGCGCGCGCCCCGCTGCCGGTTCATCGACAACGTCACCGGCGCGCCCGAGGCCGACCCCGAGGCCATCCGGGTCAAGCTGCTGGAGCAGCTTCACAAGCCCGTGCGCTGGGAAGACAGCGTGCACAGCGCGGCGCGCCTCGGCGTGACGCGCTTCGTGGAGTGCGGCCCCGGCAAGGTCCTCACCGGCCTGGTCAAGCGCATCCAGCGCAAGGCCGAGCGCGTCACCGCCGAGCAGCGGCTGGCCGCCGACGCGTAAGGCCCCGATCACGAATTATCTGATCGTTCAGGCCGCCGATCCATCTTCGCGCCTCCCGGCACGCCCCGCTACGGCGGCCTGGTCCCGCGGCGCCAGGCGGCGAAGTTGCCGCGGTGTGCATGCACGATCAGGGCGACCACCACCACGGATGCCGCGAGGGCGGGCGCGCTGGGGCCGTAGGTGATCACCGTGCCCACGCCCAGTGCGAGCACCATGGCAAAGGAGGCCACGAAGACCTGCCGCAGCAGGCCGTAGGTCGCCACCCACGCGGCCGCGGCCGCGGCCGCGCCCCAAGGGGCGGCCAGCAGGGTGAACCCCAGGTAGTTGGCCACGCCCTTGCCACCACGAAAGCCGTGAAAAAGCGGCCAGCGGTTGCCGGCCACCAGGCCCAGGGCGCCCAGCGGGACCCAGGCCGGCGGCAACCAGGCGAGCGAAAGCGCGGCCAGGCCCGCGGCCCGGCCGACATCGAGCAGCAGCACCACCGCCGCCCACCGCGGCCCGGCGGTCCGGTACACGTTGGACACCCCGGGGTTGCCGCTGTGCGCTCGACGCGGATCCGGGATGGCGCCCAGGGCGCAGAGCACCACCGGGAAATTGAGCGAGGCGGCCAGGTATCCCAGGCCCATCACCAGCGCGGCGACCACGGGTGGCTCGTGCAGCGGGGGCAGCCCGGCGCCGAAGCTCGCGAAGGACGGCAGCGACGGCATGGCTCAAGCCCAATCCACGAAAACGCTGACCAGGTGAAGCGGCCCCGTGCCCCGTCCAGCGTCGGTCGCCGCGACGCCCTGACCGCCGTGACCCGGATCGTGGAGCTCCAAATGGTCGATTCCGTGCCGCCGACCCTGGTAGACGGCCACGCTGCGGTCCCGGCCGATCTCCACGAGCTCCACCTGCTGGAAGGCCGCGGCAAGCGACAGATCGGGCACCGCCTTGACCATGGCCTCCTTCGCGGTCCACACCCGCGCGAAGGCTGCCCGCGTAGAAAGAGCGGGCGCGGAGGGCGCGGAGGGCTCGGAGGGCGCGGACGACTCGGAGGGCGCGGAGGGCGCGGAGGGCGCGGACGACTCGGAGGGCGCGGACGACTCGGAGGGCGCGGAGGGCGCGGAGGGCGCGGAGGGCGCGGAGGGCGCGGAGGGCTCGGACGACCTAGTCCCGCTGGCCACCCGCTGGCGTTCCGATGCGGTGGCAAAGCGAGGGGCGAGGCGCTCGAGGCGCTCCGAGACGACCTCGAGGTCCACGCCCACGGGGCGATCCGCCGCCACCGCCACTGCGTAGCCCGCATCGTGGGCAAGCGAGCAGCAGACTGGCGCGCCGGGCCCGACTCCGCAAAGCGGCGCCGGGTGACGCGGGTGGACCGGGTCGCAGGTCTGCACCGCGCGGGCCGGACGCTCGGGCGGGACGTGCCCCCACCGCGCGGCCAGGATCTTCAGGGCCAAACGGCCCGCCACAAAGGCCCGCTGGCGCCGCGGCCGCTGGCGGGCCAGCCGCGCCGCCTCCGCCCCGGTCAGCAGTCGCTCGACCACGGTGTGCCGGTCCGCCCCCTCGGCGGATCGGCCCGCCTTCGCCTGGGGCAGCCAGACCTCGGCCGTCGACAGGGGCACCAGGGCGAGCTCGAGGCCAGGCTTGGCGTCTCGCGTCGGGTCCTGAGCCGGCACCAGCGAGGCCGCGGATGCCCAGTGCGCGGCGCAGGCGCACAAGCACGCGTCGGCGGGCGTGGCACAGGCCTCGGCGAGCTCCCCGAGGGTGGGCGCGTGGCCAGGGCGTCCGCGAGAGGCGCCGATGAGACGTCCGATCGCGGGGTCACGCATGATGAACCTGGCCCCCTCGACTCTGGGCCGCTGGACCGCCTGGGTGGACTGGATCGCCTGGGCGATCTGGACCGCCTGGGCGGACCGGGCGGACCAGGCGTCCGGGGGGCGCGACAAAGCGACGGGCGGTGGAGGGGATCGTCGTGGCTTGGGCGGGGGTCACGTCACTCCGCGTCCCGACTTAGGAGGCTGGTCAAAATAATCTGCGCAGTCGGGACGCCGATCCATCCCGGCCCGCGGCGTCGCTCGTCGGTTAAATATCCACCAATATTCGCCCTCCTCGCTCCTTGCGGGCCGGGCGCCTCGACGCCCTGACTTGCACACCTTATTTTGACCAGCCTCCTTAGGGCTCGCGCAAGAATAAGTTCGACGCACCGAGGGCGCCGAGGCGCAA
>CAYFWA010000042.1:3206-19310 GCA_964346625.1 uncultured Myxococcales bacterium | reverse complement strand
CCGGTGGCGGGTTTCCTCCGTCAGCGGCGCGTGGATCGAGACGGCGTGGGATTCCCCCCCATCGTCGCACTCCTCACCGGCCTGGATCTCCCCATCGCCGCACTCGCTGGAGGTGCACACGCTGGGCTCGCCGCTACAGACGTAGCCCGACTCCACCGCGCACGCACCGCTGCACCCGTCCCCGCCGGCCGTGTTGCCGTCATCGCACGCCTCCCCTTGTTCGAGCACACCGTTGCCACACACCGGATCGGGCCCGGGGCCAGTCCCGGAGGCGCAGGCCACCAGCCCGACCGACAGCGTCCCCGTCAGGACCAGAAACAGAAAGCTTTGTTCTCTCATTTGTGCTCCTTGGCCCAACGCGGAGCCAGCTACCACGCTCTGACTCAAGTTTCGCCCTTCTGTCTGCTGCGAACGGCCGAAATCGCGACGAAAGAAGGGCGAAACTCGAGTCTGACCTCGTACAGACGCGGCACGACGCGATGCCACTGTACCGTATCGCAGCTCATGCCGGGTCGACGCGGTACGGCTCATGCCATTCGACGCGGTACGGCCCGTGCCGAGCCGACCGGGTCC
Organism: uncultured Myxococcales bacterium; assembly: GCA_964346625.1. Lineage (GTDB taxonomy): Bacteria > Myxococcota_A > Polyangia > HGW-17 > JAJRWW01 > CAYFWA01. The sequence goes on along the minus strand of CAYFWA010000042.1, from coordinate 18,737 downwards.
GAGCCGACGCGGTGCTGTCGATTATCTCACAAGGCAGGCCGGGCTGTCACGAGGCCCCCCACCAGAGCCATCTGCGCTGTGGCCGCAGCCGCGCGCCCCGCGGGGCCCCCGCCCCTCGCGACGGCCCCCGCGCGCCTCGCCGAGAGCCAAACGCCGACGCCAGGGCACAATATCCCTCAAGTGCACAAAATTTCGGCACGCCTCTGCCTCGGCTCCCCCATCCGGCCTGGTTGCTGGGGTCGGGCCGCCCCGCTCAGGCGGCCCGGCAGACGGGCAAGGTCATGGACCTCAGCAGCTCGGGCTGGCCAACCGTGAGGGCTCGCGAAAGAACAACCTCGGGATTCGGCCGCCGAGCTACGCAGGCACAGCTACGCCTCGTCGCCCTCGGTCCTTCGACGCCGTTGTGACGCCGTTGTGACGCCGTTGTGACGCCGTTGTGACGCCGCGGACACCCGACCCGGCTGCCGCGGCGGCGAAGCATGGTAAAAGCATGGTAAAAGCATGGTAGGAGAGCCCGGATTTCGGATGCTGCGGTAGGGCGCCAGCCTTCGCCAAGAGAAAAGCCGCAACGTGCTTTGTAGCGCACCACCGACACACTCTAGCATCTCTCAAATGTTCATTATAATTGAGATTTAATCATATTTCTTGACATTCCCCCATCTTTTCGTCACCTGGAAAACAAACACATATCATCTTGAGGGCTATCCCTGGGGCCGCGGTTTCCTCCTCGCGGCTCCCCCTTACAGGAGCTATCGTCATCATGAGGCCTCACCGGCACCCGGTTTGGGTATCCCCGTTCACGTCCCGCTTTGACTCGAGTTTCGCCCTTCTGTCTGCTGCGAACGACTTAAATCGCGCCTGGCTGCGTTGCTCCGGCGATTTCTGTCTCGACGTACCGCAAGTACGCCTTCGACAAAAATCTTGTCGCGCCTTGCCAGGCACGATTTCTGCTCGTTCTCGCGACGAAAGAAGGGCGAAACTCGAGTTTGACGTGAGCCCACAAATGGACCACATCCCTCGAGGGCGAAGCATCGGCCTGGCGCTGTTGGCCTTTGGATTGATCTACATCGGTGGCTTGGGGGTCTCCAGCCCAGCCCATGCCCAGGAGCTGGACCCGGCCATCTACGTGCTGGTGGACACCTCGGGGTCCATGCTCGACACCAGCACCGGGGGAGAGTTCACCTACGGGGATGGCAGCCTGGAGCACCCCCACGATCTGGCGGTGACGGATCCGAGCCGCCTGTATCAGGCCAAGCAGGCTTTGGCCAACGTGGTGTTCGCCTACGGCGAGGTCCGCTGGGGGCTCGCCCGGTTCAAGCAGAACATCGGCGAGAACTACTTCTGCAACTGCCACGAGGAGCTGGACGACAACACGGCCTCCCCGTGCAGCAGCCTCAACCCGGGGCTGTATCAAGAGGTGGACGCCAGCGGGAACCCCGTGTGTCGTTCCTGCGACTACTACCTCGCCTACCCGGACTACGATCTCCCCGCCGCCACCAACCCCGGGAGCCACGACCGGGTCTGCATCAACTACGCGGGGGGCATCTTCGTATCCGCCGACGGCAACTACACCCCCTGCCTGGATCCCTTCGCCGATCTTTCGAATCCGGTCGCGGCCGACGTGCTCGACGGCGCCGACATCCTGGTGGCGCTGGCGGACGACAACGAGGATCGGATCCTGATGTGGGTGGACCACCAGGAGACCGACTTCCGCAGCGGCTTCGACGCCAACGGCGATCACTGCTTCGCCTCGGGGACCCTGGGGGACTGTGAGCTGCGCGGCATGGGGGGCACCCCCATCGGCGGCGCCCTACGCGACCTGTACGACCGGATGTCCCTCACGGACCTGAGCGCGGATCCCTACAAGGGGTGCCGCCCGTACTCCGTGATCGTGCTCACCGACGGCGCCAACAGCTGCGACACGGATCCCCAGACCTGGGCGGGCAACCTTCAGAGCGTACCCGACCAGAGCAGCTATTGCGACGCCGGCACCCCCTGCCCGCCCAACGCGAGCTGCGTGGCCAACCGCTGCGAGTATCAGGTCAAGGTCCACGTCATCGGCTTCGCGCTGGGCCCCATGGAGATCCAGGGGGCCAACCTCATCGCGGAGGCCGGCGGCACCGACCACGCCATCCTGGCCGACAACGAGGCCGAGATCACGGCGGCCATGGCCCAGATCATCGCCGACTCCTTCCTGCCGGAGCAGTGTAACGGCGTGGACGACGACTGCGACGGGGACATCGACGAGGGGTTCCCCGTCGGAGACCCCTGCAGCAAGGGGGTTGGAGAGTGTCTGAGCACTGGCCAGTACGAGTGCGACCCCGCGGATCCCAACGCCGTGATCTGCAACGCGGCCGACATCGCCCCTGGCACCGAGATCTGTGACGGGCTGGACAACGACTGCGACGGCTCGGTGGACGAAGACGACGTCTGCTGCGACGGGCCGGAGATGTGTGACGGTCTCGACAACTACTGTGGATCGAGCCCCGCCTGGATGTCGGACGGAGACGAGGACCCCCGGGTCTGGGACGTCTACCCCACCTCGAGCTCTCCGGGGACGCCGCAAAGCTGCGGCCTCGACGAGGGGATGTGCACCTCGGGGCAGATGACCTGCTCCACCGGCGCGCTCCAGTGCGTGGGCGCCGACGGACCCTGGACCGAGCAGTGCGACACCGACGACTGGAACTGCAACGGGCTGCCCAACGACGTCCCCCCCCAGAGCTGCGTCATCAGCAACAGCTACGGCGACTGCCCGGGGGTCCAGATCTGTGAGCTCCCCGGAGCCTGGGGGGACTGCATGGGCCAGGATCCCGCGCCGGAGATCTGCAACGGCCAGGACGACAACTGCGACGGCACCGTCGACGAGGGGTTGGACTACCAGTTTGCCTGCGGCGTGGGGGAGTGCGCCCACCAGGTGACCTTCTGCGTCGGCGGCGTGGAGCAGACCTGCGATCCCCTGCAGGGCGCCGCGGCGGAGAGCTGTGACGGCAAGGACAACGACTGTGACGGGCAGACCGACGAAGGTCTGGGACAGACCACCTGCGGGCTGGGCATCTGCGAGCACACCATCCAGAACTGCGTGGGGGGCGTGAGCCAGACCTGCGACCCCATGCAGGGCGCCACCACGGAGAGCTGCAACGGCCTGGACGACGACTGCGACGGCACGGTGGACGACTCCATCGCCGATCAGGCCTGCTACCCCTCGAGCGCCACCGGCTGCACCGAGGTGTCCCCGGGGTCCTGGGACTGCGTGGGCCAGTGCGGCACCGGTCTGAGGAGCTGCTCCGGCGGCACCTGGGGGGGCTGCGCGGGCGCCACCACCCCGGTGGCGGAGGTGTGCGACACCCTGGACAACGACTGCAACGGCACGGCGGACGACGGGCTCGGCACCACCACCTGCGGGCTGGGCAATTGCCTGCACACGGTGCAAAACTGCCAGGGGGGCGTGGTGCAGATCTGCGATCCGCTCCAGGGGGCCGGGCCCGAGACCTGCGACGGCGAGGACGACAACTGCAACGGCGTGGTGGACGACGGCATCACGCGCTCGTGCTACACCGGCACTGCGGGCTGCACCGAGACGTCTCCCGGGGTCTGGGACTGCACCGGGGAGTGCTCCGCGGGCGCCGAGAGCTGCGTGGTGGGGGGCAGCGGGAGCTGGGCCGGGACCTGCGTGGGCGAGCAGCTTCCCGACGCCGAGCTGTGCGACGGGCTGGACAACGACTGCGACGGTACCGTGGACAACGGAGTGACCCGCCAGTGCTACCCCTACGGCAGCGGCTGCACGGCCCAGGCGGACGGCACCTACGACTGCATGGGGGCCTGCGCCCCGGGCACGGCCACCTGCGTGGAGGGGGGCAGCGGGGACTGGGGGAGCTGCGTGAGCCCCACCGGCCCCGTCCCCGAGACCTGCGACGGAGTGGACAACGACTGCGACGGGGACACCGACGAGGACGCGCTGGGCAACCCGCTGACCCAGAGCTGCGTCAAGACCCAGGGGAGCTGGAGCTGCAGCGGCACCCAGACCTGCACCAGCGGCGGCTGGGGGAGCTGCAACGCACCGGAGCCCCGCGACGAGGCGTGGGCGGATCCCAACGTGGATCCGTCGGTCTGCGACCTGGTGGACGACAACTGCAACGGGGTGGTCAACGATGGCGTGCCGGCCAAGCAGTGCAGCATCACCAACGCCCACGGGACATGCACCGGTACGGAGACCTGCAACGAGCAGGGCAACTGGGTGGGCTGCACGGCGCAGACGCCGGCCGCCGAGACCTGCAACGGCGTGGACGACGACTGTGACGGGGACACCGACGAGGACGGCAGCGGCAACCCGCTGACCCAGGCCTGCTACACCGGCACGGCCGCCACCCGTGGGGTGGGCGCGTGCCAGGACGGCGTCCGCACCTGCAGCGGCGGCGGCTGGGGCTCCTGCGCGGGGCAGGTGCTGCCGCAGCCCGAGATCTGCGACGGAGTGGACAACGACTGCGACGGCCTCATCGACGAGGACGACAGCGGCAATCCCCTCACCAACCCCTGCCAGGTGAGCAACGCCCACGGCGTGTGCCTGGGCGTCCAGCCGTGTACCGGAAACCCGGCGGACCCCTGGGGCGCCTGCACCGCGGCCACCCCCGCGCCGGAGCAGTGCGACGGCCTGGACCAGAACTGCAACGGGCTGGTGGACGAGGGCGTCACCCGGCCCTGCTTCGGCGGCGGCGCCGGCTGCACCGAGACGTCACCGGGCGTGTGGTCCTGCGAGGGGGAGTGCGAGACCGGCATCGAGCGCTGCGCCAGCGACGGGTCGGGCACCTGGGAGGGCGTCTGCGAGGGCGACCGGCTCGCCCAGCCCGAGGTCTGCGATGGGCTGGACAATGACTGCGACGGCACCGCCGACGACAACATCACCCGGGCCTGCTACACGGCGGGCGTGGGGTGCACGGCACGCGCGGACGGCACGGGCTACGACTGCGTGGGCACCTGCCGGGCGGGGCAGCAGAGCTGCGTGGTGGGGGCCACGGTGGACTGGACCACCTGCCAGAACGAGACGGGACCCGCCGCCGAGAGCTGCGACGGGACGGACAACGACTGCGACGGGCTCACCGACGAGGACGCCGCGGGGGACCCGCTCACCCTGCCCTGCGACAACACCAACGCCGAGGGAACCTGCCAGGGGCTCCAGACCTGCACCGGGGGCAGCTTCGGCGCCTGCAGCGCCGCGGTGCCCGCCGCGGAGCAGTGGGACGATCCCACGGCGAACCCCGCGGTGTGCGATACGGTGGACCAGAACTGCAACGGCGTGATCAACGACGGCATCTCGCCGCGGACCTGCACCGAGACGAACCAGCACGGCACCTGCACCGGCACCCAGAGCTGCACGGCCCAGGGGAGCTGGACCGCCTGCACGGCCAAGGTGCCCCAGGCCGAGGTCTGCAACGGCGTGGACGACGACTGCGACGGACAGGTGGACGAGGACGCCAGCGGCAACCCGCTGACCCAGGCCTGCTACACCGGCCCCGGAGCCACGCAGGGCGTGGGGGCGTGCACCGACGGCTTGCGCACGTGCACCAACGGGGGCTGGGGCCCCTGCGCGGGCCAGGTGCTGCCCACCCTGGAGGTGTGCGACGCCCAGGACAACGACTGCGACGGTGACACGGACGAGGACGGCAGCGGCAACCCCCTGGTGCAGGCCTGCCAGGCCCAAAGCACCCACGGCACCTGCCTGGGTCAGCAGACCTGCACCAGCGTACCCGGGAGCCTCTGGACGGCCTGTGACGCGCAGGTCCCCGAGGCCGAGGTCTGCGACGGCGTGGACAACAACTGTGACGGGGTGATCGACGGCATCTCCCGGGCCTGCTACCCCTTCGCCGATGGCTGCGCGCCAGACGGGAGCGGGGGGTTCAACTGCGACGGGATCTGCCACGAGGGCATCGAGGTGTGCCCGCAGCTCGCCACCCCCGCGGCCGGCAACAGCTTCGGCACCTGCAACCTGGCGTTGGGGCCGGCGACCGAGCAGTGCAACGGGCTGGACGACGACTGTGACGGTCAGGTGGACGAAAACCAGGACGGCACGGCGCTCAGCCGCCCCTGCTACTGGCCCGGCTATGGTGCGAACACCGGCTGCACCACGCCGGGGAGCTGCGTGGGGGCCTGTCGGGAGGGGATCCAGGTTTGCGGCGACGTGAGCGTGGGACAGTGGGGCCAGTGCCAGGGCGAGGTGACCCCCAGCACCGAGGTGTGCGACGCCACGGACAACGACTGCGACGGGCTGGTGGACGAGCCGGCGGACATGCCCTGGATCGGACAGCCCTGCCCCGCCTCCCTCGGGATCTGCAACGGCATCTGGGCCTGTAACAACGGCGTGAAGGAGTGCGTCGGGGGCCACGTGAATCCCGGCCGCTGCAACGGGCTGGACGACGACTGCGACGGGGTCACCGACGAGCTGGACGAGCTGCAGCAGGATCCTACCTACGGCCAGAGCTGCGGCTCCGGCACGGGGGAGTGCCAGGAGGGGACCATGGAGTGCATGGGCGGGAGCTGGCAGTGCGTGGGCGCGGTGGAGCCCTCGGAGGAGGTGTGCGACGGCGCGGACAACGACTGTGACGGCCAGGTGGACGTGGGGGCCGAGTGCCCACCCGTGGGCCCGAACGTCAGCTACTGCATCGAGGCCGCGTGCCGGGTGGAGTGCGACGGCAACGCAGAGTTCCCCTGCCCCGGCGGCATGGAGTGCGTACAGCGGGACCACGAGGGCGAGCCGGTGACGGTGTGCATGCCCATCGTGGGGGAGTGCGGCGGACAGACCTGCCCCGAGGGCTGGATCTGCGAAAATGATCAGTGCGTGGATCCCTGCGATCCGAACCCCTGTCAGGACTGGGAGGAGTGCCGCGAGGGGCAGTGCGTGGACACGTCGTGCTCGGGCGTAGGGCGCTCCTGTCCGGCGGGGCAGTACTGCGTGGACCACGCCTGCGTCACCGATCCCTGCGCCGAGCTGGGGTGCGGGGCCGACGGGGAGGTGTGCGTGCGGGACTGCGACGCCCAGATCTGCACGGCGGCCTGCGAGCCGGCGTGCCTGTGCCCGGCGGGGCAGCGGTGCGACCCGGACGGCGCGTGCGTCCCGGATCCCTGCGCCGACAGCGAGTGCCTGGCCGGCGCGCGCTGCGATCCGCTCTCCGGCGAGTGCGAGCCGGATCCCTGCGCGGCGGTGCTGTGCCAGGGGCTGGAGGTGTGTTTCGAAGGAGAATGCACAGACGATCCCTGCGACGCGTTGATCTGCCCCCCGCAGTTTGCCTGCGAGCTGCAAACCACCACCGACGCCACCGGAAATCCGGCGCCCTACGCGGTGTGCGAGCCCGACCCCGCTCTCTGGGTGGAGGGCGAGCAGGGCGATCGGTACCTGATGACGGGCTCGGGCTGCCAGTGCCGCGCGGACGCCAGCGGGCGCGCCCCGGCGCCGACAACCCCCGCAGCGCTGTCGCTGCTGGGCCTGCTGGGCCTGCTGTGGCGCCGCCGGCGGGCGGCCCGTATCACCGGGCGCGGCGGAGCCCACCGGCCGACCGCCGCACGCACCGCCGGACGCCGTCTGGCCTCGGCCTCCGCCCTGCGGATGGCCCTGGTCCTGGCGCTGCTGGCGCTGGCCACGGCGCTGGGGGCTTCGGGCTGCCGGCTGGATCCCTGGAACACGGGCCGCGACGGGGGCTGGGATCTGACCGACGCCCAGGTGGCGGACGCCCAGGTGACCCCGGACGCCTCCCCGGACGCCTGCGTGCCCCAGGAGGAGGTCTGCAACGGCCTGGACGACGACTGTGACGGCGTGGCGGACAACGGGTTCGATCTCGACCAGGATCCGAACAACTGCGGCTCCTGCGGGCACGTTTGTGAGATTCCGAACGCGCTGGCCACCTGCGAGGGCGGCACCTGCGTCCTGGCGGGCTGTCAGCCCGGCCACTGGGACGTGAACGAGGACCCGACGGACGGCTGCGAGTACGCCTGCCACCGCACCAACGACGGCACAGAGCTGTGCGACGGCATGGACAACGACTGCGACGGGGCCGCCGACGAGGACTTCGATCTGCAGACCGACCCGCTAAACTGCGGCGCCTGCTCCAACGTGTGCGTGTTCCTCAACGGCTTCGGCGCCTGCGTCGGCGGCCAGTGCGCGCTGGACGCCTGTCGGGGGGGGTACGTGGACGTGGACGGCAGCTCCCAAAACGGCTGCGAGTGCCGGATGGATCTGGTGGAAGGGACCACCCCCTGTGTGGAGGGCCAGCCGGGGGCCTGCGGCGCCGGAGAGGTGTGCGCCGACGTGACCGAGGACGGCTCGTCGTTCTGCGCCACCATCCCCGCCGACGGCTGCGACGGGCGGGACAACGACTGCGACGGCCAGACCGACGAGGACTTCGCGGCGGTGCTGCCCTCCACCCAGTGCTACACCTTCACCAGCGGGTGCACCCAGGACGCCTCGGGCAACTACGGCTGCACGGGCCAGTGCGGCGCAGGGACCTGGACGTGTCCCGCCGGCGAGCTGGTGTGCGTGGGCCAGACCGGCCCCCAGGCCGAGAGCTGCAACGACCTGGACGACGACTGCAACACCGTGGTGGACGACGGGGTGGACAAGCTAACCGATCCCAACAACTGCGGATCCTGCGGCTTCCAGTGCGGCCCCCTGCTGCCCAACGCCATCCCGGGCTGCGTGAACGGGAGCTGCACCATCGTGGACTGCCTGCCCGGCTACTGGGACCTGGACGCGGGTCAGCCCGGCTGTGAGTACGCCTGCACCGTGACCAACGGCGGTGTGGAGGCGTGCGGCGACGGCCTGGACAACGACTGCAACGGCCAGACCGACGAGGGCTTCGACCTGCAGGCCGACCCGAACAACTGCGGCGCCTGCGGCCATAGCTGCGAGGTGAGCAAGCCTTACGGCACCGCGGTGGTGACCCCGGACACCTGCCTGGCGGGGCAGTGCCGGTTCCAGTGCCTGCCGAGCTTCTACGACCGGGACGGGGATCTGCCCACCCAGGGGGAGAGCGGCAACGGCTGCGAGGAGTACTGCGAGATCACCCACGCCACGGAGCTGTGCGACGGCATCGACAACGATTGCAACGGCCAGACCGACGAGGGCTTCGATTTGGCCACGGATCTCGCCAACTGCGGCGCCTGCGGCCGCGACTGCGACGCCATCAAGGGGGCCAACACCACGGCCACGGCCTGCGCGGCGTCGGTGTGCCAGTACGCCTGCCTCACCGACTACGTGGACCTGAACGGCGACCTGGCCGCCGGGGACGCGGGCAACGGCTGCGAGTGCCACGTGGATCCGGAGCAGTGCAACGGCACGGACGACGACTGCGACGGCGTGGTGGACAACCAAGGCGCCGCAGGGTGTACCGACTACTACCGGGACGCCGACGGTGACGGGTACGGGGATCCGGCGGACCATCGCTGCCTGTGCGCCCCGGACAGCGCCGCCCGCTACACGGTCCCCGTGGCCCAGGCCACCGACTGCAACGACGCCAACGTGGGCCAGCACCCCGGCGCCACCGAGGTGTGCGACGGCATCGACAACGACTGCGACGGCGAGACGGACGCGGTGGGGGGCACGCCGCTTTCGCGCTCCTGCTACACCGGCCCGGCGGGCACCGAGAGCAACGCCCCCTGCACCACGGGCACCCAGACCTGCAGCGGCGGCAACTGGTCCGCCACCTGCGTGGGTGAGGTCACGCCCCAGATAGAGACCTGCGACACCGTGGACAACGACTGTGACGGCACGCCGGACGATGGCTTCGACCTGACCAGCGACCCGGATCACTGCGGCGGCTGCGGCAACCAGTGCTCGGTGCTGGTGCCCAACGCGGTGTCCACCTGCGAGTCTTCGAGCTGCGTGCTGCTGAGCTGCTTGCCGGGCTACCACGACCTCGACGCCGGGGCCCCGGGCTGCGAGTACGCCTGCACCTACCAGAACGGCGGCGTGAAGACCTGCGGCTCCCCGGACGACAACGACTGCAACGGGCTGGCCGACGACACCGAGTTCGATCTGGCCGAGGACCCGGAGCACTGCGGCGCCTGCGACCACTCCTGCGAGGCCCAAAAGCCCTTCGGCACCGAGGTCCGGGCGGCCCCCGACGGCTGCAACGGCGGCGTGTGCCAGTTCGACTGCCTGCCGGACTACTACGATCGGGACGGCGACCTGCCGGTGGACGGCGAGGCCTCCAACGGCTGCGAGAAGTACTGCGTCCCCACGGATCCGGCCACCGAGGTGTGCGACGGCATCGACAACGACTGCGACGGACAGACCGACGAGGGCTTCGACCTGCAGACCGACGTGGATCACTGCGGCGCCTGCGGCCGCGCCTGCGCCGGCCTGGCCGGGGCGAACACCACGGTCACCGGCTGCGCGGCGGGCGCGTGCCAGTTCGCCTGCGTGACGGGCTACGTGGACGTCAACGGGGACCTCGCCCTGGGCAGCGCGGGCAACGGCTGCGAGTGCCAGCAGCAGGCCGAGGCCTGCGGAGACGGCGTGGACAACGACTGCGACGGGCTGGTGGACGAGGAGGGCGCGGCGGGCTGCACCACCTGGTATCGCGACCAGGACGGGGACACCTATGGCGACGCGGGCGACAGCAAGTGCCTGTGCGCCGCCGGATCGCAGTACACCGCCTCCAACGACCAGGACTGCAACGACCTCAACGCCGCCATCAACCCGCTGGCCACCGAGGTCTGCGACGGCCTGGACAACGACTGCAACGGCGAGACCGACGCGGTGGGGGGCACGGCGCTCTCGCGCTCCTGCTACACCGGCCCGGCGGGCACCGAAAGCAACGCCCCCTGCACCGCTGGCACGCAAACCTGCACGGGCGGCGCCTGGTCGGCGACCTGCGCCGGTGAGGTCACCCCCCAGACGGAGGTCTGCGACACGGTGGACAACGACTGCGACGGCACGCCGGACGACGGCTTCGATCTGACCAGCGACCCGGATCACTGCGGGGCCTGCAACGTCAAGTGCTCCGTGGAGGTGGAAAACGCGGTGTCCACCTGCAGCGGGGGCACCTGCCAGATCGTGGCCTGTCACACCGGCTACTACGACATCAACACCGACCCCAGCGACGGCTGCGAGTACGCCTGCACCCTGCAAAACGGGGGGGTGAAGACCTGCGGCTCCACCGACGACAACGACTGCAACGGCACGGCGGACCACCTGGAGTTCGACACCAACGAGAATCCCGACCACTGCGGGGCGTGCAACCACTCCTGCGAGGCGAGCAAGCCCCCCGGCACCGCCGTGCGGGCGGCCCCGGACGGCTGCAACGCCGGGGTCTGCTACTACGACTGCCTGAGCGGTTACGTGGATCTGGACGGGGACCGCAGCGAGGGCAGCAACGGCTGCGAGTGCGCCCAGACCAACGGCGGGACGGAGATCTGCGACGATCTCGACAACGACTGCGACGGCAGCGTAGACGAGCACGTGGACAAGCAGACCGACCCGGATCACTGCGGCTCCTGCGGCAACGCCTGCGCGTCCCAGGTGCCGGCCAACGCGGCGCTGGACTCTCCGGCCTGCCAGTCCGGGGCCTGTCGCTTCGTGTGCCAGACCGGCCACTGGGATCTGGACGGCGACCTGCACAGCGGCGCCGGCTCCAACGGCTGCGAGTACGCCTGCACCGCCAGCGGCGCCGAGACGTGCAACGGCGCCGACGACGACTGCGACGGGCTCACCGACGAGGACGCCAGCGGACAGCCCCTCAGCCGGTCCTGCTACCCGCTCGCCTACGGCGCCGGCAACGGCTGCACCGCCCCCGGCACCTGCGTGGGCGTGTGCCGCGAGGGCACCGAGACCTGCAGCGGCGGAGCCTACGGCTCCTGCCTGGGCGCCATCACGCCGGGTAACAAGATCTGCGGCTCCACCAGCGACAACGACTGCAACGGGCTGCAAGACGACACCGAGTTCGACCTGTCCAGCGACATCGAGAACTGCGGCACCTGCGGCAATAGCTGCGTGAACAACCTCCCCCCCAACGCCGGCCCCGACAGCCCGGGCTGCGTGAGCGGCCAGTGCCGTTACGTCTGCCTGTCCGGCTTCGCGGACCTGGACGGCGACCTGCACGACGGGCTGCCGACGCCGGCCGACGGGTGCGAGTACACCTGCCCCCGCTACCCCACCCTCACCTACGAGGAGTGCAACGACATCGACGACGACTGCGACGGCGACGTGGACGAGGCCGCGGATCTCGAGTCTCCCCCCGCCATCTGCTACCAGGGCGTGGCGGGCAGCCCCTGCCAGGGCTCGGCCGCGCAGTGCGTGGCTCCCGGCGGCGGGCTGCCCAAGGGCTGGTACTGCGACTACCCCGCCTCCGTGGAGACCCTGCCCGGGGATCCCAACACCGTGCTCACCTCCGAGACCCTGTGCGACGGCGCGGACGGGGACTGCGACGGCCTCGCGGACGATGAATTCAACCTGGGCGCCGAGTGCGACAACGGCCAGCTCGGCGCCTGCCGGGACGTGGGGGAGATGGTCTGCGACACGGATCCCACCGCCGCGCCGGTGTGCGACCTGAGCGTGCTGCCGGATCCCGACGTCGCGGCCCAGGGCCCCGAGATCTGCGATAACCTGGACAACGACTGCGACGGGCTCACCGACGAGAACGCCGCGAACCCCGGGCCCGACCCCTCCTACGTGGTGGACGACACGGTGCTGGTCAACGTCGGCGGCGCGGACGTGCTGGTCTACAGCTTCGAGGCCTCCCGCCCCACGGCCACCGCTGGGAACCCGGGCACGGGCACCGACGTGCGGGCCTGCAGCCGCAACTCGGTGCACCCGTGGAACCGCGTGACCCGCCAGCAGGCGGCCGAGGCCTGCGCCCGCGCCGGCATGCGCCTGTGCGGCGCGGCGGAGTGGCTCGGAGCCTGCAACGCGAGCGGCGACGCCTATCCCTACGGGGACACCTTCGATCCCCAGGCCTGCAACGGCGCCGAGAACGCCACCGGCGGCGGCGCGCTGCTCGACAGCGGCACCCTGGGCACGTGCACGTCAGCCGGCTCCGGGGCCCTGGACATGAGCGGCAACCTCCGGGAGTGGACCACCGACCTGATCAGCTACACCGACGGGGGCAAGGCGGTCTACCGCGTCCGGGGCGGCAGCTACACGGACGTGGGCCCCACGCCGCCCTACAGCGCCGGCGAGACCAGCGGGCTGGCCTGCGACTTCGAAAACGCCGGCTACGTGGAGGACGTGCTCGCCGCCAACGTGGGCTTCCGCTGCTGTACGACGTGCGGCAACGGCACGGTGGATCCCGGCGAGGACTGCGATCCCGCGGTGGACGCCGGCTGCAACCCGGTGACCTGCGCCTGGAACCCCTGCGGCGACGGCAACCTGGACGCCGGCGAGACCTGCGACTGCGGCCTGGATCCGGACAACCTCCCGGCGGGCTGCCTGGCGCCCAACGGCTGGGCCGGCGCCAACTGTGACAACACCTGCGGCCGCCCCCCCGAGGACTGCTCCGTGCTCACCGGCGACGAGGACGCCGACGGCGACGCCAACTGCGCCGACGCCGACTGCGCCACGGCCTATCACTGCGACCCGGCCAACGACGACGCCGACGGCGACGGCTTCACCCCGGCCATGGGCGACTGCTGCGACACCGGGGCCGAGGCGGCCTGCGGCGGCCTCGCCCCGGGCACCATCCACCCGGCGGCCCTGGAGGTCTGCGGCGACGGCGTGGACAACAACTGCAACGGCGCCATCGACGCCGCCGAGCCGGACAAGGATGGGGATGGCGCCGCGGCCTGCGTATCAGGGGCGCGATACGACTGTGATGACTGGGACAGCAGCCGTAGCCCGGAACACCTGGAGGATCCCAACGATGCCGCGGATAACGACTGCTCGGGTGATCCAACGAATTATCCGATCTACGACTGCGATTGCTCCGCAAACACGTATCACGGCGCGCTCGACCTGTGCAACGGCACAGTCGTAACTGGGCAGTCCGGCATGGAGGCCAACTCCGATTCCGACGGGTATGGCATCCGGCAGCTTCTCGCCAGCTCGAGCATCGGGCCCTACAACGGCGACTCCTGCGACCTGCTGGTGTTGTCTTCGGGTCACATCGACGCCGACCAGGGACAGGGCAACGGAGCGAGCTATCTTCAGATCGGGTACAATATGGGCAATGGTCTCCAGATCGATGCGATCAACGGCGTCACCTACGACATCTTGGACCAGGTCCAGTACCATTTGGTGTTGGATGTACCCACGAACGTGCACGCGCTGGAGTTCCGCTTCGTCTTCTTCTCGGCGGAGTATCCCGAGTACACGTGCACGGAGTTCAATGATCGGTTCCGGGCGGTCATTCAATCCACACATTCCGATTACACGGGTTATAGCTGCGCCGGCGGCAGTGTGCCCGTCCACCCCACCTATGGCGATTATAGCCATTGCCGGAACATCTCGTTCGACGGCAGCGGCAACGACATCTCCGTGAACGCCGCCTTCTTCGACGATCCGCGCGACACGGCGACTTGGTCGTACAACAACCTGGCGGGGACCGGCTACCTGGACCCCTGCCTCGACGGATGGTGGGTCGAATCGGAACCTTGGGAATGTACTGACTGCACCGGCACCTCCGGCAACCCGCCCGGCTGCGGCCTGCCCAGCAGCTGCGACACGCTGGCCTACGAGGACGTCGGGAGCTCCACTGCGTGGCTGCAAACCGTAGCGAACGTCGTCCCCGGTGAGCGCATCCGCATCATCTTCGACGTACACGACGAGTCGGACAGCTACTTCGACAGCCGCACGATCATCGACGGTTTCCGCTGGCGGTTCGCTTCCGTTTCGGGTCCCTCCACCACCAAGTAGCCCTACCCCTCATCGGGGTCGTCCGGCGAGGGGGGATTGGGGCGCGCGGGGGGCTCGGGGATGCCGTTTTTGTACAGCTCGATGTAGCCGTTGCGGGCCTCGGAGCTCGCCTCGATCACGGCGTCGAAGTACTCCTGCTCCTTGACGTTGGTAAAGCGATAGCCGCGGATGTCGCTCTTGGAGCGGATCTCGGCCCCGGCGGGGATCATGGTGTGCGAGGGGATGGTGGCGCGCATGATGATGGCGCCGATGCCCACCCAGCACTGAGGCTCCAGGGTGGACGAGTAGATGGCGCAGCGCAGGGCGATGAAGCAGCGGGACCCGATCTCGGCGGGTCCGTGAATGATCACCCCATGGGCGATGTTGGAGCTCTCCCCGATGCGGACGGAGGTACCGGCCCGGGAATGGACGATCACCCCGTCCTGGACGAACACATCCTCTTCCACGATCACGGGCTCCACCTTGCCGCTGGGGCCCACCTCGTCGGCCCGGATGACCGTCAGGGGCCCCACGTAGGCATTCGGACCGATGATCACCTTCCCGATGATCTGGGCGCTGGGATCCACAAAGGCGGTGGGATCCACCTGCGGCCAGTCTCCGGCAGGGTTCGGTCGGATTCCGCTGTGTGTGAACGGCATTGCCATGGCAGTCTCCTCTGGCAGTCTCCTCTGGCAGTCTCCTCTGGCAGTCTCCTCTGG
>CAYFWA010000042.1:0-3106 GCA_964346625.1 uncultured Myxococcales bacterium | reverse complement strand
CTCCTCTGGCAGCCTCCTCGAGGGAGCTTCATCCAACCACGCGCGGTGCCAATCCGTCAACGATACCAGAGCCCCGACGCATGATTGCCTCCTCGACGGGAGAGAACCATCAATGAGTCGTGGAATCCCATGTTTATCCTTTTATTACCATAGGAATCATGGGGTATCACTTCGGGCCGACCCCAGGTCTCCCCTTGGCGGACCACGGAGGATCTGTCATACAGGGCCCGCGACGCCAGTATATTACCAGGGGTCTACCGCCAGGAACTTTTGCCATTTCGGCACCCGCCGCGGGACCCCCGAAGGAGGAGACCATGCGAAATCTTTTGATGATTGGCACGATGTTCTTGCTCACCGCCTGTGCGAGCTCCACCCAGCCTCCCGTCCGGGTCAAGGGGGGGGACGTGGATCTCATGCGAGTCGCGGGCAAGTGGTACGGGGTCTACGAAGGGATCGACTCCGGCCGCAAGGGCACGATCCACTTCGAGCTGTACCGGGGCACCCGGGTGGCCGAGGGCAAGGTGATCATGAACGCGGACAAGCCGGAGCTGGCCAAGAAGCTGAAGATCAGGTTCGTCAGCGTGGGTGATGACAAGATCCGGGGAAAGATCGGCCCCTACGAGGATCCCGGCTGCCAGTGCCAGGTAGAGACCGAGTTCGTGGGTCGCATCGGAAAGGACAAGATCGCCGGCGAGTTCATCACCGATATCGTGGGCAAGGACATCACCCAGAAGGGCCGCTGGTCGGTGATCCGCAAGGAGCAGTAGGCTGGCGCACGGTGCCGGCTCTTCGGAGCGCACCGCCCGCCGGCCGTCTCCGAAGCAACGCGGATACCACGAAGCAACGCGGATACCACGAAGCAACGCGGATACCACGAAGCAACGCGGATACCACGAAGCAACGCGGACATCACGCCTGGAGAAACGCGAACATGAGCATCACGAGCTCCCCCTTCCCGCTTGTTTTCATCGGCGGCCTGACCCTGGGAATGGCGAGCGTCGCGCCCACCACCTCCCGCGCGGCGCGCCCCCCAGATGCCCTGCGTGACCACGCCACCTTCGAGCTGGCCAATGGGATGCCGGCCCGGCAGCTTCGGCGCGTCGCCTGGGATCCGGCTTGGCGAGTCGCGGCGTGGCAGCGCTTCGTGCAGCGGGAGGGGGGACACTGGCGAACCCTCTGGGACACCGTCACCCGCGTGCCCACGCGGATCTACGGCTCCGGCATCGCGGCGCCCGGCGCCGTGGCGTCGCCCACCCGAGCCTCGCAGTACGCCGAGGAGGTGCTGGCGCGCCACCTGCCCCTGCTGGCGCCGGGGGCCGATCTGGCCGACTTCCGCCTGGTGTCGAACCACCGACACCACGGCGTGCGCACGGTGGCCTACCTTCAGTACCGCGCGGGGCTCCCCGTGCTCGGAGGACAGGTGAGCTTCCGGTTCAAGGCCGACCGCCTGGCGGTGATCGCCACGGAGGCCTGGCCCTGGGTGACCGCGAAGCCGGTGGAGCACCTGGTGTCCCGCGACCGCGCGGTGCGCAGCGCCCGCCAGTGGATCCAGGCCGACTTCGGCACGCCGGGGATTGTCCAGGCCGTGCACGGCCCCTACGTGCTGCCCATCCTGGAGTCCACGGGGCGCGGCTACCGTCCGCGGTACGAGACCGTGCTGGCGGTGACCATACGGACCCACCACCCGGCCACCCGCTGGGAGGTGTACGTCACGGCGCGGCAGGGGACCGTCGTGGCCCGGCGCCAGACGCTGCGCTATGCCCGCGGCCAGGTCCGCTACAGCGCCCCGACCCGCTGGCCGGGCACCGGCTACACGCCCTACCCCGCCCGCTTCGCCACCCTGGACGTGCTGGGCGCCTATGTCACCACCGACGGCACCGGCTGGATCACCTGGAGCGGAGGCGCCGCCACCGACGTGGAGGCCTGGCCGGGGGGACCCTACATCCAGCTACACAACGACGCGGGTGACGTGGCCTCGGCCATCCTGCCGCTAGCCGACGGGGCCCTGGTCACCTGGGATGCCAGCGACAACGAGCTGGTGGACGCCCAGCTCTCCGGCTTCGTCCACGCCACGGTGGCCCAGGAGTTCGCCCGGGGGCTGGATCCCCATTTGGCGTGGCTGTCCGAGGCCCTGAGCGTCACGGTGAACATCAACGACACCTGCAACGCCTACTCCGACGGGAGCAGCATCCACTTCATGCGCGCCTCGGAGCAGTGCGAAAACACCGGCCGCCTCGCCGACGTGCTGTATCACGAGTTCGGGCACTCGCTGCACGCCCACGCCATCATCCTGGGGGCCGGCGCCTTCGACGAGTCGCTGTCCGAGGGGCTCGCGGACGTCTACTCCGCCAACATCACAGGAGACCCCGGCATGGGTCGCGGCTTCTTCAAGACGGACGATCCGTTGCGCCACATCGATCCCGCAGATGGAGAGTACCGCTGGCCGGACGACATCCAGCAGGATCCCCACGGCACGGGCCTGATCATCGGCGGGGCGCTGTGGGATCTGCGCAAGGAGCTGGTGGCGAAGCTCGGTGAGCCGGAGGGCGTGGCGCACTTTTTGACCCTCTACTACGCCGCCATGCAGCGCGCCTCGGACATCCCCACCACCTACCCCGAGATCCTGCTTCAGGACGACGACGACGGAGACCTGTCCAACGGCACCCCCAACCTGTGCGCCATCCAGCGCGCCTTCGCGCCCCACGGGATCACCGGCCAGGACGCCATGGTGGGCGACCTGGTGGTGCAGCACCCCGTACACGATGGGCTGGACGTCGCGGTGCACGTGCAGGACATGGGCACCCAGTGCTCCGACATCGAGCTGGTGTCGGCCCAGCTCTCCTGGCAGCTCCGGGAGTGGCCGACCCTCGGCGGCGTCGAGGTGCTCAGCAGCCAGGACGCCACGACCTACGCCGCCACCATCCCCGCGGCCGACGAGGAGGGCCAGACGGTCCAGTACCAGGTCACCCTGGAGTTCTCCGATGGGACGGTCCAGACCTATCCGCGAAACCAGGCCGACCCCTGGTACGAGGTGTTCGTCGGCGCGCTGTTCCCACTTTACTGCACGGACTTCGAGAGCAACCCGGAGCTCGACGGCTGGACCCAC
>CAYFWA010000041.1:10101-19334 GCA_964346625.1 uncultured Myxococcales bacterium | reverse complement strand
GGGCGAGCAGGGCAAGCAGGGCGAGCAGGGCAAGCAGGGCGAGCAGGGCAAGCAGAGCGCGTCTGCCGCGGCCAGACCCGGGGCGGCGCCCCCGGCCAAGGAGCGCCCGGGCGCGGCGCCTCCCCGCCGCAAGAGTCCAAGGGCCCGCCCGGGCCCGCGCAAGCTCATGCCCTGGGCTCGCCCCCGGGGTGCCCGCGGAGCCGCCGGGGGCAAGGCTCGCGCCCGACCGGCCCACCCCCAGCTCACCCCCGAGGCGCGGCGCGCCCTGTCCAAGGTGCCCCACATGCTGCCCATGGACCCGAACAAGACTCCGGGCATCGGCTACAAGATCGTGGGGGTCCGGATCCTGGGCAACGAGAAGACCTCCCGCGGGACCCTGCTCACCCACGCCCGCGTCCCGTTGGGTCATCCCTTCACCCTGGAGGTGCGAGATCGGGTGCGCCGCCGCCTGCTGTCTTGCGGCTTCGTGAGCAAGGCAGTGATCAACTGGGAAGTGGCCAAGGACAAAAAAGAGGCGGTGATCCTGTTTATCACCATCAAGGAGAAGTTCTCCTGGTTCATCGCCCCGATGTTTTCCTACTCCGAGGGGGAGTACGGCGGCTCGCTGGCCTTCGGGGACAAGAACCTCGCCGGCCTCGGCAAGCAGATGCGTTTTTACGCCGGCTATAGCAACGAGACGCAGCGGCTGGCCATGCGTTACCGGGACCCGAACATCGCGCTGTCGCCCTGGTACTGGACCATCTTTTTGTCCTACACCCGCTCGAACCTCAAGGAGTTCGACCCCACGGCCGAAGGGATCCGCCGCGCCCGGCTGCTGCGACTGCAGACCTTCCAGCGCTTCAACACGGGCATCGAGCTGGGCTACCGGTGGTTCAACTGGGTCACCACCGGCATCCGCTACCGCTTCGGGCTGGTGGACTTCGAAAACCCCCACTGCCGCCGCGCCCGCCCGGCCGGCGAGACGGTTTTTCAACGCTGCCCCACGCTGCCCGAGGGGCTCGACGCCGCCACGCTGGGCCGCTCCTGGTACGTCGGGCCCATGGCGGTGCCCACCGACGACGGCTGGATCGACAGCCTGAGCCAGCGCGAGCGGTTCTGGAACTGGAAGCGTGACGCCGCCGTGGTGCTCACCGCCGACATCTCGCGGATGCACAACATTCACGGCATGCTCCACGGGTTTCGGGTGGACGGGGCGGTGACCATCGCCAACCGCAACCTCGGCGGCAGCTTTGACTACGTCACCTGGAACGTGGCCTACCACCACGCGCTGAGCTTTCTGCGCAATCCGGAGTTCGGCGCCCGGATGATGCTGGAGTGGTTCGCCTCCCACAGCCAGACCCACGGCGCGCCCTTCAATCGGGAGCTGCGCGCCGGCGGCACGGACGTGCGCGGCTACGTGTCCCAGCAGTTCGTGGGCGACACCCTCAGCCGCACCCGGGTGCAGTACAAGGTGCACATGTTCCGCCTCGGCTGGTTCATGTTCCGCGCGGTGGCTTTCTGGGACATGGCCTGGATCTACTTCCGCGACGGCGGGTCCGGGCAGGCGGTGCTCCGCGAGCACGCCGGCCACCGCCGCTACTACCTGCCCGGTGCCCCCTCGGCCACCGACGCCCGCTCCTTTCACAACGGCATCGGCGCCGGGCTGCGGGTCTACGTCAAGGGCCTGGCCATCGGCACCATCGGCGTGGACATCGCCTACGGGTTCGGCACCCGGAAACCACGCTTCGTGGTGATGCTCGGGACGTGAGGACGCACGGCGGCATGGGCGTGGGCGTGGGCCCGGCCACCCGACCCTGGGTGCTGCTCGCGCTGGGCGTGCTGGCGTGGATCCTGCCCCTGGGCGCCAGGGCCGCCCCCGCCGGTCGACCTTCTCCTTTCGAGCGGCAGCGATTCCAACAGGCGCTGCAGGCCGCCGCCGCCCTGTCCCGCGGCCGCCCCGCCGAGGCCCTGGTGGTCCTCGAGCAGGCCCGCCAGCGGCGCGATTCCGCGGCCCTGGCCACCGCCGCTGCCCTGTGCCGCGTGCTGCAGGGCGACCTCCTGGGCGCGCGCAAGACCCTCGCCGAGGCCGCGGCCCTGGGAGGGACCTGGCTCGATGCCCACTATTATCGCGCCCTGCTCGCCCTGCGCGCCGGCCGCTTCGATGAGGCCCGTGGCGCGCTGCACCACGCCACGACCCTGGGCGGACAGCGACCGCACTTTTCCATGCTCGGGGCCCTGCTGGCGCTGCGCCAGGGCCAGGGGGCCCGGGCGCGGACCGCCCTCGGACACCTGGCCCGCCGCCGCTGTGATCTATTGGATCCCCGGCTGTATCCCGACCCCCTGGCCGGGGCGGCCGAGGCCCTCGGACACCTGCTGCGCGGGTTTCCCCGCCCCGCCGCGGCCCAGACCACGGTGGGCAATGTGCTGTGGTCGAGGCACCGATACCGCCACGCCGAAGACCACTACCAGCGGGCGCGTCGTCGCCGGCCCCACAACGCGGCGGTGCTGCTGCGGGTGGCCCGCGCCCGCCTCACGGCGGGGGACGTCCCCCACGCCCTGCGCCTGGTGACGCGGGGCATCGCCGCCGCTCCCGGGGCCGCCGCCCTGCGGGCCCTGCGCGCCGAGCTCTCGCTGCACCTGGGCCGCCCGGACGCGGCGCGGGCCGATCTGGAACGCGCCGTGCAAGCCGATCCCCGGGCGGCGCTGCCCCTGGCGCGGCTGGCCAACCTGCTGTGGGAGCGGGGCGCCTACGAGCGGGCCGAGCGACTCTATCGCTACGCGCTCAAGCGCGACCGCCGCCAGGCCGCAGCGCGCTACGGCCTGGCCCGCGCCCTGGATCGCCAGCGAAAGCACGAGCAGGCGACCGCCGCCTATCGCGCGGCCACCCGCGCCAACCCGACCAACGAGCGCTACCACCTCGCCTACGCGCTGCACCTACGGAAGCGGGGACGAACGCAGGCTGCGGCGCGGGCCCGCGCCCGGGGCCGCCGCGCCGCCTCCCTCACCGCCCGGGCGCACCAACGCGCACGTCGCGCCTGGCGCGCGGGCAGCGCGCTGCGTCGGATCTGCGCGATGGCCGACGCCGGAGGGCTGCGGGCGGCGCGCGTGATGCTGCGCCGGGTGCGGCTGCCCCGGGCAGTGAAGGCCTTCGCACAGGCCGCCCTCGCCCACCGCGCGGGACAGCCCACCGGGCCGGCGTTGATGGCGACGGCGGCGGCGCTGCGCCCCGGCCCACTGCTCTCGGCAGGCGCCGATCCGCTCACGGTGATCGTCGAGCGCGGCCAGGTGGAGCCAGACGTGCCGGTGGTGGTCAAGCAATACCTGATGTCGGTGGACCCGGCCCGCTTCGGCGCGCCTTGACGGCACCCCGGAGCCCGGACTCCTACGCCCGACCCCCGAGAGGACCCATGGCCACGCGCACCGAAGACATCGTCCCCCTGGCCGAGCTCGAGCGGATCGCCCGCGAGGCGGGCGCCCTCGGCGTTACCCAGTTCGGGCAGGTTGCGGCCGAAACCAAAGCCGACGGCACCCTCGTCACGGCCGCCGATCGCGCCGTGCAGCGGCTCATCGTCCGCCGCTTGCGGTCTTTGGAGCCCGATCCCCGACGGCTGTTCATCCTGGCCGAGGAGCACCAGGAGGGGCTCAACCCGGGGGTGCCGGTGCCGGAGCAAGCCGAGGTGGTGGTCGCGGTGGATCCCTTGGATGGCACCACCTCCTTCGCCGCGGGGCTGCCCCTTTGGACCGTCTCGCTGGGCCTACTGCGCGGCGGGCGGCCGGTGGCCGGCGTGGTGTTCGCGCCGCTACTCGGGGGCGCTGACGGCTGGCTTTACCGCGCCAGTGACCAGGAGAGCGCCACCCGCAACGGGGCGCCGCTTTCCGTACGCCACTACGCGGGCTGGGAGACGTTGGACCAGATCGGCGTGCCCAGCGGCTTTCACCGGTGGGCGCGGGTGCGTGACTTTCGGGGCAAGCTTCGCTCCCTGGGATCCACGGCCCACCACCTGGGTCTGGTGGCGGCCGGCGGCCTCGGCGCGGTGGTGGTGGGACGCGCCCACCTGTGGGACCTGGCCGGAGCCCTGCCCATCCTCGAGCGCGCCGGCGGCGTGCTACAGCACCCCGGCGGCGCGGCGCCGGACTGGGCGGCGCTTTTGCACGACCGGCTGCCGCGCCGGATCCTGGTGGCCGGACCGCCCGGGGCCGCCGCCGCGCTGGGGGAC
This sequence comes from uncultured Myxococcales bacterium, assembly GCA_964346625.1. Lineage (GTDB taxonomy): Bacteria > Myxococcota_A > Polyangia > HGW-17 > JAJRWW01 > CAYFWA01. The sequence goes on along the minus strand of CAYFWA010000041.1, from coordinate 15,138 downwards.
CGGGTGGAGATCACGGCGCGGCCCCACCCGCCGGTGGCGCCCACCTGACCCGACGCCCACCGTCAAGACCCGCGCAGCGCGTCCACCACGGCGGGCAGGGTCTCGCTGGCCGAGCCCAGCACGCAGACGTCGCAGTGCGTCGACAGGGGCGTGGCCTCGAGGTTGAACTCCAGCAGCCGCGCGCCGGCCTTACGCGCCAGCAGCGGCACCTCCGAGGCCGGGGACACGGTGGCGGAGGTGCCCACCACCAGCACCGCCCGGGCCTGCTTGGCCTGCCAGAAGGCCTCCCGCAGCGCCTCCGGGGGGATCATCTCGCCGAAGAAGATGACATCGGGCTTGAGCACCGCGCCGCAGTCGGGGCAAGGGGGCACCGGCTCCTCGGACGCGTCGGCCGCCTCCATCCGCACGCCGCACTGGCACACCAGGCGATGGGCGCCGCCGTGAAACTCCACCACGTGCGAGGAGCCGGCGCGCTGGTGCAGCCCGTCGATGTTCTGGGTCACGACGCTGCGAAGCCCCACCAGGGCCTCGAGCTCGGCCAGGGCCCGGTGCCCCGGGTTCGGCTCCGCCTCCACCACCAGGGATTCCATCTCCCGCAACATGGTCCACACCTTCTCCGGGTGGCGGCGAAAAGCCTCGATGGTGGCGTACTCCATGGGATCGTAGCGCGCCCACAGCCCGTCGGCCGAGCGGAAGTCCGGAATGCCGGAGTCCACGCTGATGCCCGCCCCGGTGAGGGCGATGGCGGGACGATGCTCCCGCAGGATCTCGGCGGCTCGTTGGATCGGATCCATCGGTGGTTCTCCTGCCGCTCCGCTCACTCCAGCTCGGGCTGGAGCTGGACCCGGAGCTTGGCAAAGGCCTGGCGCTGCACCGACACGTCGTAGTAGCGCGAAAAAAAGCCCCCTTTCTTGATGGCGATGCGGTAGCGCCCCGGGGCCAGCCCGATGACGTTGGGCTTGCGGCTCGAAAGCAGCGTCACCGGCTCCTCGTTGATATACAGCGCGGCGCGGTGGTGGCTCACCTCGATGACCACGCCCTGCTTGGGCTTGGGCGGCTTACGCGAGCCGGTGAGCCAGTTGCAGCCCATGACACCGACGCAAAGGATGATTCCCCCCCACAGCGCGAGCCCGCTGGGGTGAGGACGTGGGGTGACGGCCTGAACGTCTGCGCTCATGGCTCCTCCAGCTTCGCCTGTAGATCGAGGTATCCGGCCGGACGCACCACCCGGACCCGCCAGCTCCAGCCGTCGAGCAGCGGGGCTTGCGCCAGCCTCTTTTTAAGGGCGTCGAGAGCGTGCACGGTGCGCAGGGCGAACCACGTCTCGCCCCGGCGGAACCGTCGCGGGGTGGCCGTGCGCACGCCCTCGAGCCGCGCCAGGGCCGCGCCCAGCCGGAGCTGCGCCGCCACGGGCAGGCCGCCGCGCAGCCGCAGACGCAGCCGGCGCATCGGGCCTGCGGGCAGCCGCACGGCCAGCTCCCGCCCCAGCCGTCTGCCCAGCTCCTGGGCCGCGCGGTCCAGGGCCGCCCGCCGGGCGCGCGCCGGATCGGCGCCAAAACCGGCCCCGGTGGACACCACCTTCCAGGAGGTGATCGCGTTTGCCCCCACCACGTGGAAGGTGGCGGTGAGCCGCACCCGGCCGCGCCGCGAGGCCGTACCCGGCAGGGGCGTCGCGGGCGCCGGGCGACACGAGATCACCACCGCGCCGTGGGCCCGCTGGGCCCGAGCCCGGGCCACGGCCTCGCGGGCATCGCGGCGCACCGCCGCCACGAGGCGGGCCCGCTGCGCGGCCGACCACGGCCCGGGCCGCAGCCGCACCCCCGCGCGGCGCAGGCCCGGGTCGAGCGCCGGCTGCGGATCTCCGGCCGCGCAGTGGGTCAGCAGCAGCAACCCCGGCGAACGCAGCCGCACCCCGAGCTGCCGCAGCCGCTTGCGCAGCGCTGCGTCGTCCACGGTCACCGCCAGGGTGACCCGCAGCCGTCCCTTCACGCGGCGACGTTCCTTGGTGCGATAGCGGGCGATGAGCCGGCGTACGCGGCGCGCCAGAGCCTGGCGCAGCTTCGGAGTCCGCTGCGACGGCGCCACCCAGGGCGTGAGCCGCTGCCAGACCGCGTCGAGCAGGGCGCGCTGGGTCGCCCGATGGCGGGCCCGCCTGACCCGTCCGCGCCGGATGGGCGCCGCGGCCGTGAAGCGTTGCGGGGCGGGGCGTCGCGGCGGTGTGGGCGCCGCGGCGACGCACACCGGCGTCCCGCCCGCCACGAGCTGCAATGCCAACCAGGTTCCGATCATCTCTAGGAGTCTGGGCGAGGCCCCCGATCAGGTCAAGCGGTCACACGCGTCGAAGGGGAGGCGGGGCTCGCCGTCCCACGCCACGTTCGCTGGCCGCCGCCCGCGTGGCGTGCGTCCGCGCCGAGCGCTCGGGCTAAGGGAGCGGGGCCTAACGGTGTCCTACGCGTGACCGATGAGCAAACAAAGCGACGCCTCCAGCGCCTCGTTTGCCCCTTGGTGAAAGGCGCGCCAGACGTTCTTGATCTCCGCCTGCAGCAGCGCCATCTCGTCGTCGAAGTCCCCCGCGTCGAGCTCCTCCTGATCCGCGTCGGGGTCCTCGATGTCCAGGTCGTCCTTGAGCTCCTCGAGAAACTCTGCGAGCCGCGGCAGCGAGCCCACCGCGTAGTCGGTTAGCTCCACCTTCCCGTCGAACTCGAGAGACACGTAAATCTCGCAGCGCAGCTCCTCGGACTCCAGCCGATCCTGGAACTCGTCGAGCACGTCGTCGTCGAGCCCGCCCTGGATGGTACCCGAGGCGGTCTCGTCTCCCTGCGGGAGCGCGAGCCCGGGCTCGTCGAGGTGTCTGCGCAGCGCCTCCAGCACCATCTCCACCTCGTCGGAGTCCAGCCGGTCGGAGAGGTTTCCCACGTCGATGGTCGCCATATTCGTCCTTGCACAGCGATCGGTGCGATCGGTTGGTCGCGCCCACAGGCGCTGCCGTCCCCTCAGAACATCAGCTTCACGTTGACGCTGAGGTAATGGATCAGGGTCTCCTGGGCCCGGATGCGGTGCCCGGTCTGGTTGATGGCCGGTCGGTGCCAGGGGTTCATCTCCCGGGTGCCGATGTTGATGACCCCGTCGTGACACCCCACGGTGTTGTCCTGGCAGACCCCCCCGACGCGGGCGGGCCCATCGACGTTGTCGATGCCGGCGTCGTCGGTGGTGAGAAAGTGCTCCTGCTCGTGCACCAGGGCATAGAGGATCTGGAACTTCACCCACTTGGTGATCTGGGCGTGCAGCCCGACGCGGACCCCGAGGCGCATGAAGTTTTCCACCGTGGTCACCCCCGGGTAGTAGAACATGCGATCCCGGACCCGCGGGTCCCCGCAGAAATGAGAAAAATCCCCGTCGTCACAGTTGAGGTTCAGCGTGGGGGAGCCGGCCAGCAGCTCATAGGCTTGGGAGTAGTCGCGCCCCTCGAAGTGTCCCTCGATGGCGCCCTGGAGCTCCAGGGCGATCCGGTGATTCTTGCGCGGGTCGCTCCAGACCACGAACTCCCCCCCGAAGCGCACGCCGCCTTTCATGGGCGCCTTGATGGTGGGCGACTGGCTCTCCTCGCCGAAATCCCCCGAGAAGTCGTAGCGGCTCGAGTAGAACGACGACTTCCGGTAGGCGAAGGGCATCTGATACCACAGGTGGAAAAACGCATCGATGCCGCCGTCTTCCCACAGCTTGGCCATCTTGGACAGCGTGGTGAAAAAGCGCACCTCGTGCACGCCCCGGCCCACGGCCTTGTTGAGCGTGGGCCGACAGTTCCAGTTGTTGAGGTTGGGCGCGTCGCACCCCTCGGGATCTCCCTGGGCGTCGCGCTCGAAGTCCATGACCTCCCCCACCGACAGCCGGAACTCCACGCCGAAGCGCCAGTCCGGGTAGGCCGGGTGCCGGCGCTCGCTCATGATGAGCCCGTGCACTCCCAGGTGAAGCTGATCGATGCCCGAGCGCTTTTGGCCCTCCCACAGGGTCCGGGGTCCGGCCGCGCCGCCCCCCACCGCGTACTCGCTGGGGACGCCGATGGTGTTGGTGGACGGGTCGTAGGTGAATCCCGACAGGCCCGTGGCCAGGCCGTCCTGGACGAAGCGGCTGTTGTTGGAGTTGACGCCGTCGGGGTTGCACCGCCAGGGCTTGTCGGGGTGCTCGTCCTGCCGGCAGGTGTCCTCGCCCGGGTAGCCGTGATACAGGTCCCCGGAGGCGAACCCGTAGGTGGCCTGGCGCTGCAGGATCACCGGAAGCCCGAGGTAGATCCCCAGGTCCTTGTAGATCGCGAACTCCGCGCGCACGTTCAGACGGTGGGTGATCTCCTTGAAGATCAGATCCTTGACGATGTCGATGCCACCCCCGTTTCCCATGTACTCACGGTTGAGGGCGGTGCGCTCGATGATGGCCTGGTAGCCCACCTTCAACCGGAAGTCGTAGGGGTTGCCCTTCTCGAAGGCGGTGGTGACCTCGTTCAGATCCGCGGCGCGCGCGGTGGAGGCCCCGAGGACCATCCCGAGCAGGACCATGCCGAGCGCGACGATCATCGAGATCAGGTGCCGGGGGAAGCGTAGTGTCATGTCCCGTCCATTTCGTTGGTATCCGGGTATCCGGGTACCCGGGGCGCCGGCGCCCAGTAACTCGGTTCGCGGCGCCGGACCCGGATCACAGCGTACCGGATGATTACCCGAGCAAAGGTATCAATCTCCTGAAAACACTGTCAAGTAAGGGGATCGGGGAACAGCGCGTCGCTTGGATTCGTTCGACAAGTTGGCGCGCGCGGCGCGCGGCTGGCAAGGCGCGACGATGGCGCGTACCGGGCGTACGCAACGAAGGAGCAACGCCGCCAGGCGCGATTTAACCGGGCGTACGCAACGGAGAAGCAACGCAGCCAGGCGCGATTCAAGCCGTTCGCAGCAGACGCCAAGGGCGAAACTCGAGTCAGAGGGTGGAGATCAGCCGGGTGGAGATCAGCCGGGTGGAGATCAGCCGGGTGGAGATCAGCCGGGTGGAGAT
>CAYFWA010000041.1:0-10001 GCA_964346625.1 uncultured Myxococcales bacterium | reverse complement strand
CAGCCGGGCGGGTCCTCGTCGGGGCGGGTTGGCCCCAGCTCATCACTGCGACGCAACCCGAGCTCCTTCATCTTGATCTGCAGGCTCTTGCGGCTGATCTGGAGCAGCTTCGCGGCGCGGGTCACGTTGCCCCCGGTCTCGTCGAGGGCCCGCACGATCATCTCCCGCTCCACGCGCACGGTCTCGGCCTTCACGGCCTCTTTGAGCGAGCCCGCCAGGGGCTGGCTGACCGACTCGTCCCCGGCGGGCTGCGGCAGGCCCCGGTCATCGGCCGGCGGCACCAGCACCGGCCCCGTCTCGGAGGATTTTTGCACGACGTTGTCCGCCAAAGGATCTGCGGCGACGTCCAGTCCCGGGGCGGCCCCCGGGGCGGCCCCCGGGGCGGCCCGGATCAAGTCTTGGGGTAGATCCGAGACCTGGATCACGGCGTGATCGGCGAACAGGACCGTCCGCTCGAGCAGGTTCTCCAACTCCCGGATGTTGCCCGGCCAGCTGTGCCGACGCAGCAGCGCCATGGCTTCGTCCGAAAGCCCCTCGGTGGACTTGTCCAGCTTCTCGTTGAAGCGTCGGAGGAAATGGCGCACCAGCAGGGGGATGTCCTCCTGGCGCTCGCGCAGCGGTGGGATGCGGATGGGGACCACGTTGAGCCGGTAGTACAGGTCCTCGCGGAAGGTGCCCTGCTCGGTGGCCCGCGCGAGGTCGGCGTTGGTGGCCGTGATGAGCCGTACGTCCACCGAGATGGTCTTGATGCCCCCCACCCGCTCGAACTCGCTCTCCTGCAGCACCCGCAGCAGCTTGACCTGCATGGAGGCCGGGATCTCCCCCACCTCGTCGAGCAGCAGGGTCCCCTTGTGCGCCAGCTCGAAGCGCCCCGGCTTGGCCGAGACCGCGCCCGTGAAGGCGCCCTTTTCGTGACCGAACAGCTCACTCTCGATGAGGGTCTCGGGGATGGCCGCGCAGTTGATCTTGATCAGGGGCTGCTCGTTGCGAACCGACTGCGAATGCAGCGCCTTGGCCACCAGCTCCTTGCCCGTGCCCGACTCCCCGGTGATGAGCACGGTGGAGGGCGTATCCGCCACCCGATCGATGATGCTGAAGATCTCCTGCATGGCCGCGCCGGTGCCGATGAGGCCGAACCGGCCGTTCTCGGTGTCGTCGGCAGGCAAGGCGCGGGCGCGGCCAGTGGCGGCCTCGTAGTGGGCCACCGCCTTGGTGACGATGCTCCGGATGGCCTTGTCCTCGAAGGGCTTCTCCACGTAGTCGAAGGCGCCCAGCTTCACCGCCTCCACGGCGCTGTCCACCGAGCCGTGGGCCGTGATCATCACCACGGGCAGCTCCTCGCGCTCCTCCTTGACCCGCCGCAAGAGCTCCATGCCGTCCATCTTCGGCATCTTGAGATCGGTCACCAGCGCCGCGAAGCCCTCCCCGGCGCGCAGAGCCTCCAGCGCGGCCTGGCCATCACCCACCGACTGGGTCCGAAACCCGGCCCGGCGCAGGATCGCCTCGAGCACCCGGCGGATGTTCTGCTCGTCGTCCGCGACGAGGATCTGGGGCTTGCGCGTCATGCGCAGGTTTTACCCAAGGACCGGATCCCGGGTCAATGCCGTGGGACGCCGTTGTTTGAGCGCGCCCGCAGCGACCGACCGTGCCGTACCCGTAGGTACGGTGACCGAGGGAGCGAGGACGTAAGGGAGCTGATCAAAATTAGTTTGCCAAGTTGGCGTGCGAGGCGCGCGGCTGGCAAGGCGCGACGACGGCGCGTACTGGGCGTACGTAACGGAGGAGCAACCCAGCCAGCCGCGATGGATCGCGCGCCAGAGGGTGAATTGATTTTGACCCGCCTCCTAAGCCGCGAGATGCCCGAGCTGCGCGATTGCAGCAGACTTTCAAAGCGTTCGGTGCTCGAGCGGCTTGACCTGCCGCGAAAGCATCGTCATACTGCAATCGTCTCTTGGTACCCGGACGAGTCTTCGAGCCTTTCGGTGGGGAGAGCTTCCGGGACCACGCTCCGCGACCGCGTCCCCCCTGGGGGGGGACGCCTTCGCGACGACGCAGGCTGAGCGCCGACGTGAGTGAGCTGGCGCCCGGGCGCAGCCTGGCGACCCGGCGGCGAAGGGGGCGCTTGCTCGAACGTGGGCGCGCGGCCGAGGCTGTCGGATCCCTCTCCTCCCATGGGCGTGCGTCGCTACGGGCTCGGGAGTTGGTGCGCTCGCGCGGACCGCACGGGGCTCTTTCGCGCGGTCCGCGACGAGACGTTGACGATGGAGGCGTGCGGTCGGGATGGCGCTCCGGGTCCCGGACCACCGCTTCGGCAGCCCGACGGCGATTCAAACGGTGACTGATACCCAAATTCGCGAGATCCTGACTCTCCTGGCTGTCTGCTCTTTCAACCACGTTAACCGCAGATGATCATCTTTCACGGCGCAGCGCTCGAACCCGAGCGCGATGGCGAACGAGGCATCGAGCTCTTTTTGTGGGCCGAGGCCCCCGCGCAGGAGGCGTCCTCCGCCTTGGACCCAGCGGACGCGGGCGACGCGGGCGACGCGGGCGACGCGGGCAACGCGGGCGACGCGGGCGACGCGGGCGACGCGGGCGACGCGGGCGACGCGGGCGACGCGGGCAACGCGGATGGGGCGGCCGATGCGGACGAGGCGGACGACGGGCCCCCGGTCTATCCGCACCTGGCCGACTTCGATGCCCTGGCGGGCACCCTGCGCGAGCTGCCGGTGGGCTTTCGCCCCACCCGTCGCCGGCGCAAGGTGGCCACCGCCTGGCTGCCGAGCCGGGGGCGGCGGCCGCATCCCTCGAGCGAGCTGATCGCCGAGGCCCCGGGCGGCCGCGGGCGGCTGCGCCTGGCTCCCTGGCAGGTGGCCGGGCTGCGGCTCACGCCGGCGGAGACGCTTCAGGTCTTGACGGTGCTCGGTGAGCGCGGACGCAGCCTCCCCGGCCGGATTCTGGGTCCCGACCTCTGGTTTTGGATTCGGGCGCTTCGTTTCGCGGGCTCGGTGGTGGCGCGGCAGCGTTTTCTGCCCGACCTGCAGACGCGAGGGCGGGGCCGCCGGGGCGTCGCCCGCTGGCGACCGGTCTGGCTCGCCGAGGTCGCCGACGAGCGCGAGGGGCTGGGGCGCCGGATGCCGCCGGCGGCCCGCGCGCTGACTTCGCCGGATGCGAACGCCGCCCCGACGATCCCTGCTCGAGAGCGCCTGGACGCCGTGGTGGGTGCCCTGGTGGATCAGATCGTCCGCCGACAGGGCGGTGCGGCGGCAGGCGGTGGTGCGGGCGCTGCCACGGTGGCCGCCCCGGCCGCCACCGCGGACGAGACCGCCGGCAACCTGCACGATCGGTGGCTGCGCGCACTGCAGGGGGCCGACCCCCGGGTGCAGGGCGATGCCGCGGAGCTCGCGGAGCTCCGCCAGGATCTGCGGCAGTGGCGCGAGCCCCTCGACCGTGCGGTCGACGCCCCGTTTCAGCTCTGCTTCCACCTCGAAGAGCCCGCCCCCGGACCGGAGGAGGGAAACGGGAAACCAAACGTAAAGGACCGGAGCCAAGGCCGAGGGGGCTCCAAAAAGAAGGGGGTCGCGGCAAAGAAGGGGACCACGGCAAAGAAGGGAGTCACGACGCGGCCCGGCCAACGCCACTGGACGGTCCGCTACTTTCTGCAGAGCCGCGCCGAGCCGGAGCTGCGGGTGCCCACCGCCGACGCCTGGATGACCCGCGGGCGCAAGGCCAACGCCCTGTCGCGCCTGGGCGGGGACCTGCACGAGACGCTGCTGGCCTTTTTGGGGCAGGCCGCCGAGATCTGTCCGCGGGTGGCCGAGACGCTGCACTCCAGCAAGCCCACGGGCTTTTCCCTCGATGCCCGCGGCGCCCACGAGTTTCTCACCGTCACCGCCCCGGCCCTCGAGCAGGCGGGCTTCGGCATCCGGCTGCCCGACTGGTGGACCGGCTCCGGCACCAAGCAGCAGCTCTCGGTGCGGGCGCGGGTCCACACGCCCTCCCTGCAGGAAGCCGAGGGGATCTCCCTGGAGGAGCGCCTGGATTTCGAATGGGAGATCTGCATCGGGGGCCACAAGGTCGCCAAGCGCGATCTCGAAGGGCTCGCCAAGCTCAAGGAGCCGCTGCAGCGGGTGCGGGGGCACTGGGTCGAAACCGGCGTCGAGGAGATCCACGCCGCCCTGGAGTTCTGGCAGAATCGCCAGGGCAATCAAGCCACCGCGCGGGAGCTGGTGCGTCTCGCCCTGGGCAGCGCCGACACCTCCGCTGGCATCCGCTTCGACGGCGTGGCCGCCACCGGGTGGCTGGGGGTGCTGATCTCGCGGCTGCAGGACAAGAGCCTCATCAACCCGGTGGAGCCCCCCGCGGAGTTTACCGGCACGCTGCGCCCGTACCAGGGGCGGGGCTTCGACTGGCTCGACTTTTTGCGCGCCTGGGGCTTCGGCGCCTGCCTCGCCGACGACATGGGGCTGGGAAAGACCATCCAGACCCTGGCGCTACTGCAGCGCGAGCGCGAGTGCGGCGAGGAGCGCCCCGCCCTCATCGTCTGCCCCACGTCGGTGCTTTCGAACTGGGAGCACGAGGCCCGGCGCTTTACGCCCTCCCTGTCCTGTACCGTCCACCACGGGCCCGGACGGCCCCAGGGCTGGCGCTTCATCCAGCACGCGCAGCAGCACGGCGTGGTGCTCACCAGCTACTCCCTTTTGCACCGGGACCTCGAGGATCTCACCGCGCTGCAGTGGTCGGGGCTGGTGCTCGACGAGGCGCAGAACATCAAAAACCCCGACACCCAGCAGTCTCGCGCCGCCCGGGAGCTGGAGGCGGACTACCGCATCGCCCTCACCGGCACCCCGGTGGAAAACCACGTGGGGGATCTCTGGGCCATCATGAACTTTCTCAACCCCGGCTTCCTGGGCACCGAGGTGGAGTTCAAGCGCGCCTTCTACCTGCCCATCCAGGCCCACCGCGATCCCGAGGCCTCGGCCCGTCTGCAGCAGATGACCGCCCCCTTCATCCTCCGGCGCCTCAAGACGGACCAGGCCATCATCTCGGACCTGCCCGAGAAGCTGGAGATGAAGGTCTACTGCTCGCTCACCACCGAGCAGGGGCGGCTCTACGAGGCGGTAGTGCAAGAGGCCGAGCAGCGAATCCGGCGCTCCGAGGGGCTGGAGCGCCGTGGGGTGATCCTGGCCACGCTGTCCAAGCTCAAGCAGGTCTGCAATCATCCCGCGCACTTTCTGGGGGACCACTCGGCGCTGCCGGGCCGCTCGGGGAAGCTGACGCGACTCACGGAGATGCTCGAGGAGCTGCTGGCCAGCGGCGAGCGCAGCGTGCTGTTCACCCAGTTCGCGAAGATGGGGCGGCTGCTGCAGGATCACCTCCAGCACCAGCTCGGTCGCGAGGTGCTGTTTTTACACGGGGGCACGCCCAAGCGCCGCCGCGATGCCATGGTGGAGCGTTTCCAGTCCGGCGCTGGAGCGCCCTCCCTGTTCGTGCTCTCGCTCAAGGCCGGCGGCACGGGCCTCAACCTCACCGCCGCCAACCACGTGTTTCACTTCGACCGGTGGTGGAACCCCGCCGTGGAGAACCAGGCCACGGATCGGGCCTTTCGCATCGGCCAGACGCGGCAAGTCCAGGTCCACAAGTTCGTGTGCGCCGGAACCCTGGAGGAGCGCATCGACGCCATGATCGAGCGCAAGCGCTCCATCGCCGAGAACATCGTGGGCGCCGGTGAGCGCTGGATCACCGAGCTGTCCGATGACGAGCTCCACCAGATGCTCGCGCTGGATGACCGCGCGATCCGGGGATGAGGTCAACGATGAGGATGAGGTCGGCGTCGACGATGAGGATGAAAACGCGATGAGCGACGACTCCATCAAGCCCCGCCTCCGCCGCGGCGCCCGACGCAAGAAAGAAACCCGCGGCGAGGGCACGGAGTCCCCCACGACCGCCGCTTCGGAGTCGGAACGCCCGAAGCCGCGGACCCGCAAGTCGCGCCACGGCGACTCGCGCGCGAGGCGTCGGGATCCCGATGGCGCGAAAGATGCCGAGGGACGCGGACCCGCGGACGACGCCGGCGTCGAGCACCGCCGAGGCGAGGCCAGGGCCAAGGGGCAAAAGGGCGGCGCAAAGGTCAAGGGGCAAAAGAACGGCGCAAAGGCCAAGGGGCGCAAAGGCAGCGCCAAAGCCAGGGGGCGCAAGGGGGGCGCCAAGGGCCGCACGGGCGGCGCCAAGGGCCGCACCGCAGACCAGGGCGGCGCCAAGGTCCGCACCGCAGACCAGGGCGGCGCCAAGGGCCGCACCGCAGACCAGGGCGGCGCCAAGGGCCGCACCGCAGACCAGGGCGGCGCCAAGGGCGGCCGCGCGGAGAGCAAGGGCCGCGGGGCAAAGGGCGCCAAGGCCAAGGGCGGGCGCACGCGGTCGAATCAGGGGCGCACCAAAAAGAGCCCCCGGGCCGCGGGGCAGCGCCCCCACCGCAAGCCCGGGCCTTCCCACTGGTGGTCGAAGCGCTGGTCCGAGGCGCTGGAGGGGATCCAGGTGGGCGGGCGGCTGCGCAGCGGGCGCAAATACGCGCGGCAGGGCCGGGTGGTGGAGCTAGAGCTGGAAAAGGGGTTTGCCACCGCGCTGGTGCAGGGCTCGCGGGACGCCCCGTACCTGGTGCGGATGCAGTTTTCCCGCGTGCCGGATCCCGACTGGCGGCGGGTCCTGCAGACCCTCGGCGAGGCCCCCGCGGTGGGCGGCGGGCTGTTTCGAGGCGAGTTTCCTCCCGGCACCGAGGAGACCCTCGGCGAGCTGGGCGTCTCGCTATTTCCTCGCAACCCCGGCGATCTCAAGGTCGCCTGCTCGTGTCCCGACGAGGCGAACCCCTGCAAGCACATCGCCGCCGTCTACTATGCGCTAGGCGAGGAGATCGATCGCGACCCGTTTTTGCTGTTTCGCCTGCGGGGCCTCGACCGCAGCGAGCTCATGGAGGCCCTGGTGCACTCCGAGGCGGGCCGCGCGGCCCTGGCGCCGCCCCTCACCAAGCGAACGCGCGCGCGCGGCGAGTCGGCGCCGGCGCAGCGAGAGGAGGCCGGTACGGTGGAGGACGCCCGGCCAGGCTCCGGGTCCCCGGCCGCCGAACCCCTACCCGCCGTCCCGCGCGTATTCTGGACCGGCGGCGGAGAGGCCCCCTCGGCCGAGCCAGGCCAGGTGCGCGTGCCACGGGTCTCCGGCGCGCTGACCCAACGGCTGGGGGGCTGGTCCTTCTGGCGCGGTGAGCAGAACATCTCGGCGGTCATGGAGACGCTCTATCGGAACGCGTCCCGGCGCGGGATCGCCGTTTACCTCGGAGAGCCCGGCGCCGGCGAGACCCTGCGCGACGAGGGGTCATCGTAGTTCCCTACCGCTTTGCCCTCGCCGCGACCTCGAGCCAATCTCAACGGGTCGTCGATGAGCCGGCGGGCGGGTTGCTGCCCCCGGGGTTGTGTGCTTCATTATCGGCCACATGACCGAACCTGGTGACACCCCCTCCCCCGCCCCTCTACCGCGGGGGATCCCGGCGCCCTACAACCCCTACGGGCCGCCGCCGGGAGGCGTCGCCGCACCCCCCGACGCGGACAACCCCTATGGCCCGCCGGCGGGCGCCTCGGACCCCGCCGGCGCCGGCGACGAAGGCGAAGGGGGCGGCGCCTTGCCCGGTGGGCCCCACGCGCCGCGCCGCGGCCGCGGCCCCTTCCCCGGCGTCGGTTGGTTTTTGCTGCTGGTGACCATCGGCTTTCTGATCAACACCATCGGCAGCGGGGTCTCGATCTACTCACTCGCCATCGCCTACGGCGCCGACGTCAAGGAGGTACTAACCGGTGAGGTGTTGGGCGCCGTGCCCGCCGCGGCCCTGTTCGGGGTGCTGCTCGCCGCCAGCCTGGTGTGGCCCGCCGTGGCCCTGGTGGCCTCGCGGATCGTACACCTGCCCTGGCGGGAGGCCTTCCGCTGGCGCGGAAGCGGTCTGGGCGCCGCCGCGCTGTCGCTGGTGCTGGGCGCGGCCACCGTCCCGGTGGCGCTCACCCTGGAACACGCCATGTCGCGCATGGCCCCGCGGGGCGAGAACATGCTGATGCAGATGATGGCCCAGGATCCGGGGCCGCTGGCCCTGGCGCTGCTGGGGGTGACCCTGGTGGTGGCCGCCCCGGTGGGCGAGGAGCTGCTGTTTCGGGGCTTGAGCCTCCGGGGCATGGAGCGCCGCTACGGGTTCTGGCCGGCGGCCTGGATCGTCTCGGTGGTCTTCGCCTCCATTCACCTCAACCTCACCGGGTTCCCCGCGCTGTTCCTGGTGTCGCTGCTGCTGTGCTGGGTAACGTCGCGGACGGGTACGCTGCTGCCCGCGATCCTCATGCACTCGGCCTACAACGGCGTCCAGTTTTGCATGCTCGCGGCCAGCGATCCCAGCCCCGAGTCCGTCAAGCAAGCGCTGTCGAGCCCCGCCTGGCCCATCCCCGCCTGGCTGGTGGTCTCGAGCCTGGCCCTGGCGGCCGGGTGCCTGCTCGGCCTGGCCGCCCTGGCACGGCGTAGCCCTTAGGGCTACGGCACGCGAAAGGTCCGCTCCGCGCCGAAGTCCTCCACGGGGTTGCGCGATGAAAGGGCCACCGGCACGGCGATGGCGGTGACGATGGCCACCAGCCCCCCCGCCGCCGAGACCCAGACCCACCACTTCTCGTACCAGCGCTCGGGTGGAGGCTTGGGGATCAAGGGGTTGATCTCCGCCGGCAAGGACTTGAGCGATACCAGCACCTTGACCGGCTTGCCCGCCGTCACTTGCACCGTGCGGATCACATCGTAGAAGCCCACCCGCGCGATGCGCAGCTTGTGCTTCCCTGGCTTGACCTCGAAGTCCTTCACGGGGGTCTTGCCGATGAACTTGCCGGCCAGATAGCACCGCGCGCCGGGGGGATCGCTGGTGATGAACAGCACCCCCTGGATGGGGAACAGATCCACCTCCAGCCGCGTGGTGCGCCCCCGGCGGATCTTCACGCTCTCCATGAAGCGGGTAAAGCCCGGCTTGGTGACCTTCACCGTGTGGGTGCCCGGCATCAGCTTGATCCGCTGCTCGAGGGGAATGCTGCCCACCTCGTCGCCGTCCACGAACACCCGGGCGCCCTTGGTGCTGGACTCGATCACCAGGGTGCCGGTGATCTTGCGCTGCCGGCGCCACCGGCGGGCCTCCGCGGGGAGCACCTCCCCCAGCAGGATCAGTAGGGAAAGCAGGGAAAGCAGCCAGAGGGTCCAGCCAGCGGCGAAGTGGGCGCGACGTTGCATCGATTCCGAGTCTAGCGGGGATCGGGCGCGGTGGCCAGCCTCGGACGCCAGCCTCGGACGCCGCCCGCAGGGGCTCCGCTCCAAAGACGCGCGCGGGCTTTGTGTTGACGCGGGCGATCGACCCAGATAAAATTAAAGAGGTTTTCAGATTCGGACTCATCCCCTCGCCGGGACGCCGCATTTCGTTGGCTTCGCTCGACGAGCCGATCGGTAAGAGCCATGGACGATAAGTTTCCTAAGTTCAAAAAGTCTCCCGCGAATTTCCTGAACCGCGAGGAGGGACGTCTGTCGCGTCGCGGCTTCATCGGCGCCTCTTCTGTGCTGCTGGCCGCCGGAGGAGCGGCAGCCGGGGCGGACAATGCGAAGGCGGCGCGCCCGCAGCGCGCACCGGCGTCGCAGGGCTCGCGGGGTCCACGACGCCCCCGATTCAATCACCCCACCGTGGCGCAGCACTGCTCGCACGGCTCCCACGGGTCGCACGGCTCCCACGGCTCCCACGGCTCCCACGGGTCGCACGGCTCCCACGGCTCCCACGGCTCCCACGGCTCCTGGTAGCCGCCCTTTTTCCTTCCCCACCCGAATGGATCGTCGGACGGATCGTTTCGTCTGCGGATGAAGCTCCGGACCCTTAGGCCCCGATCACGAATTATCTGATCGTTCAGGGCGCCGATCCATCAATTCTGTCTGCGTCGCTCGTCGGTTAAATACGTCAATGT
>CAYFWA010000040.1:3841-19442 GCA_964346625.1 uncultured Myxococcales bacterium | reverse complement strand
GGGGCGACGACCTGCCCTCAGCGCGAGGGGTCGGACGACTCCAGGGCCCGCGGTCGCGCCCTCCCCTTGGCGTGTTGACGGTCGCGCCCCTCACGCATGAAAGCCGTGATGATGTTGGCCGTTTCCAGGCAGCGGTGTCGTTTTATCGACGAACATTCGAGCGGTTTCGATCGGTTGGAGCTGAGGGTTGACGACGCTGATCCATCGTGATCTGTTGCGACAAGAGGTCTCATGCCAAGCCATCGCGAAAAATCCACTCAAACGTGTGAATCGGCAGCCCCGAAGGAACTTCGCGGAAACCTTGAAGTGACGAGAATCCAGTTGCTGGCCCTGTTTCGCTCGTTGGACCTGCTGGGCATGGCTCAGGAGCTCCCCGTGGAGATACGGACGCTGTTCGAGCTAGACGCGACGTTGGCGGAGGCGCTGTGGGTGCTCGATCAGCCGCTGGGGGATATCGATGTGGGAGCGATGACGCAGGATAGTCTCGCCTCGATCGAAGCGGTCATCGAGACGATGATGACGTACCTCAAGAGCTTGCCGGAGGACGACCGTATCCGGTTGGCCCAAACGGTCATCAAGGTGCACAAATCGCTGACCCGCAGGGACGCCTACAACCAGATTCCCGGAATCGATCCCGACGCCGGCTGAACCGGTGTCTGCTTTTGCACCGGATGGAGGGATTCGATGGAGCACTCAGCGCTGCAACCCATCCTGGACACGGCCCTTGCGTCGTTCGCGAAGCTGTTGGAGCAGGACCGAACGGCTGAGCAGTTTCCCAACCTGTTGGACACCACGGAAGCCGTGGTCGAGTTGGCGCAACAGCTTGGGCGCCGGATGATGCAATCCTACGTGGACTCACGCCTCAAGCAGGTGAAACAGCGCCGGGTGTCGTGCGAGTGCGGGGAGGCAACGATGCAGTGGCATTCGAAGAGCACATGGACTCACGGTACCCCCTTCGGAGACGTCACCGTTGAGGATATTTATGCGTACTGCCGAAAGTGTCATCGGTCGGCGCGTCCTCTACACGGCTGGCTTGGTACCGATGCCCAGCGTTGGTCGCCGGTGGTGGAGCAAGAGGCGATGGACCTGGGAACCGATGAGTCTTGCCAGCACGCTGTGGACAAGCTAAAGCGCCATCATCCGGGGGTAGAGATGGGGCGAACGACCCTGCTGCGGCTTTTGCACAAGCACGGTGGGCTGGCCTTGGATGCCGCGCCGGAGTCATACCTGCCGGCGGTAGCCTTCCGCTGCAGCGTAACGGGGGCGTACCAAGGCCCAGCGATCACACCCGGCGTGCCTTGCCCGCTTGACTCGGCGCGTCGCCTCTGGTACTCACCTGGCCGCCCGGCTGCGGGCACGTAGATTCGAAATGGCCCTAACTGCTTTGAAAATTTACACTTATGCTGTCATTCATGCGGCCGCGTCGATCCTGCTGCTGGGCAGCGGCGTGTTGGCGGCGGGCTGCGAGGACGAGCGCATCGAGGGCACGTTCAAGGACGACTTCAATCGCGACGAGCTGGGACCGAACTACCGCGACACCATCGGACGCTACGTGGTCCACCACAATCGACTGAACGTGGCGCGTGCCTACAACCATCCCCTTTGGCTCAAGCGGCGGCTGCCGCGCAACGTCGTGATCGAGTTCGACGCCGCGGCCCATACCAAGGACGGCGACATCAAGGTGGAGCTCTATGGCGACGGTCGCAGCTTCGACGATCGCCGCGGCGCCTACAAGGGGACGGGGTACATCGTATGCCTGGGGGCCTGGAAGAACACGAAGTCGTTCATCGCCCGGCAGCTCGAGCATCCGCCCAAGGGTCGGGAGCGGGAGCTCATGGCGGTGCATAAGGACTTCCGGGTCCAGACGGGGCGCACCTATCACTTCAAGATCGTGCGCCGCGGCCAGGAGATCCAGTGGGATCTCGACGGCCAGCCGTTCCTCAGCTTCGTGGATCGGCGGCCGCTGTGGGGAAAGGGCCACGATCACTTCGCCTTCAACAACTGGGAGTCCGAGGTCTCCTTCGACAACCTGGTGATCCGCGCCCTCGAGTGACGGTGCCGCGGGCGCCAGTCTCCCGGGGCGCCGCTCCCGGGGCGCTGCTCCCGGGGCGCCGGTCTCCCGGGGCGCCGGTCTCCCGGGGCGCCGGTCTCCCGGGGCGCCGGTCTCCCGGGGCGCCGGTCTCCTCGGGCAGGCAGGCTCGAGGCGGTTGGGCTTGGGAGGGGCTCATCCCCGGGGGAGTGAAATTTTCGGAAGCGAAACCGGGTCAGACGCGTATCAGCGTGGTATTGTTGGTTATGGTGCCATCACTGCGAGCACACGTCCCCGGTCGGCGTCCCGGCCGGTTTGCGCGAGCACCCCAGGGAAACCCCCAGGGTCCGCGGTAGGAGAACTAGCGTTGGCCGAGCGGCTCGGAAAAAACGAGCTGGTGACCAAAATCGGTCAGGGCGGCATGGCCGAGGTCTATCTGGCCCGGGCGGCGCTCGCCCAGGGGCTCCAGAAGCTCGTCGTGGTCAAGAAGATCCACGCGGCGTTTTCTCGCAGCCCGCACTTCGCCCGGATGTTCCGCTCCGAGGCCTACATGGCCACGCTGCTGAACCACCCCAACATCGTCCAGGTGTTCGACTACGGCAAGGAGGGCGACGATCACTACCTGGTGATGGAGTACGTCGAGGGCTACGACCTCATGCGGGTGGTGAAGATGGCTAGCCACGCCGGCCAGCGTATCCCGTACGGCATCGCCGCCTACGCGGTGCAGGAGCTGCTAAAGGGGTTGGACTATGCGCACCGCAAGACCGGTCCCGGCGGCGAGCCGCTGGACATCGTCCATCGTGATGTGAGCCCCCAGAACGTGCTCATCTCGGTGGACGGGGCCGTGAAGCTGGTGGACTTCGGCATCGCCAAGACCCGTACCCAGGTGGAAGAGGAGGGGGTGGTCAAAGGCAAGTATGCCTACATGGCCCCGGAGCAGGCCTCGGGCCTGGCGGTAGACAAGCGCTGCGACGTGTTCGCGGCGGGGGTGATCTTCTACGAGCTGCTCACGGGGCGGACCCTGTTCGGCGGGCTCAAGGGCGAGGAGGCCCTGCAGGCGGTGCGCTCGGCCAAGATCCCCCCCCCCACCCAGGTGGATCCGGATGTGCCCGAGGCCCTGGTTCCGTTGGTGATGCGCGCCCTGGCCCGGTTGCCCGAAAACCGGTTCGCCACTGCGCGAGACTTCCAGCACGCGCTCACGCGGTTTCTCTACCGCCAGGAGGAGATCTACGACACCGCCGCCCTGGCGTCCTTCCTCTCGCGCATCCGCCCGGACGAGCCCGCGGCGGAGACGGAAGCCGCGCCGGTCACGGGGGTGGTGTCGCGCGCCTCCGACGCCTCCGCAGGGGGCCGCACGGGCATCTCGGACAGCGACCTGCAGGTCGCCCAGGGGACCCGCAGCGGCACCGGTCCCATCACCGAGCGCAAGAAGGTGCTGCTGGTGTGCGGCCAGTTCGCCTCGCCCGAGGCATCCGAAGCCCAGGCCACCGATACGGTGGAGCGGCGCTGGATGGAGGCCGTGGGGCGCTTCACCGCCATCGCCGAGGACATCGTCTTCAAGCACGAGGCGGTGGTGGACGAGATCTCTCCCCAGCAGCTCACGGCCCTGGTGGGTCTGCCCGTGGCCACCGAGGAGGATGTCGGACGCGCGGTGGAGCTGGCCCGGGCGCTGCTCGACGCCTTCGCCGCCACCTGCCAGGACTACGGCATCGAGGCCGGCCTGGGCTTCAGCATTACGCGCGGCTTCGCCACCATGGAGCGCCGCTCCGATGGCGGGTTCGACTACGAGGTGAGCCCACACCTGTTGGGCCTCGGTTTCCTGCTCGCGAGCCGGGCCACGGACAACTCCGTCCTGGTGGACGGCTCGGTGCGCAAGGCGGCCGAGGAGGAGTGGGAGCTGCAGGAGGTGCCGCTGCTGAGCAAGCAGCTCCGTGAGGCCCAGCAGGAGCGCTCCGTCGCCACGGATCCCGGCACCGCCTCTCAGCCCACCCGGGTGTTCCGACTGCTGGGCCCGGCGGAGGCGGGCCGGGAGACGGCGGGGGGCGCGCCTGATCGTCTGGTGGGCCGCGTGCTGGAGATGAAGGCGCTGCAGGACGCCTACTGGGACATGCAGCGCAACCGCAGCGGTCGGGTGGTGGTGGTCTACGCGGACAAGGGCATGGGCAAGCGCACGCTGGTGCGCTCCTTTCTGAGCGGGCTGCAGGAGGCCGAATCCGAGGACCGGTGTCAGGTCATCCGCATGGTGGCCCGCCAGACCAACCAGATGGTGGTCCACGCCACCCTGTCGGAGATCGCCCGTCAGTTCGTCACCCGGGGACACCGCATCGAGGGGGACGCCCTGCGCCAGCGGATCCGCGAGATCGCGGGCTTCGTCAAGGAGGACATGCCCTCGGACGTGGAGCGGGACTTCGTCACTCCGCTGGAGGTCCTGTTGGGCTTGGCCGAGCAGGGCGTGGTGGCCAACCGCGATCCCGAGGAGATGGGCCACGAGATTCAGGAGGCGCTGTATCGACTGCTGCGCTGGCGCAGCACCAAGAGCCCCCTGGTGCTCATCCTGGAAAACGCCCACCTGGCCAGCCGCCTCACTCTCGACACCATCGGGTCCCTGGCGCGGCGCCTCAAGGATCGCCCCATCCTGGCGGTGCTCACCGCCCAGCACCGGAGGGATCGAGACGAGCTGCTGCCCGGCATCAAGGGGCTCGCCATCCACCTGGCAGAGCTCGGCCCCCAGGAGCGGCGCGAGCTCGCCCTGCAGCGGTTCGCCGATGCCGCAGAGGCCGAGCTCCTGGTCAAGCAGGTGCTGGATCGCGCGGGGGGCAATCCGTACTACATCGAGGCGATCCTCGAATCCCTGGTAGAGCAGGGGATCTGTGTGCGAGACGACCAGGACGACCAGGGCCGGCTTCGCTGGGTGCGCCAGGGGGGGGCCGTGCAGATCCCGGCCACGGTGGAAGCCCTGGTGGCCTCGCGGCTGGACCGGCTGCCCCCGGAGCTACGCGAGCTTCTGCGCAAGGCGGCGGTGCTGGGCAAGGTGTTCGAGCTTTCGCAGCTGCGGGCGCTCTCCAACGACGGGGTGGAGGAGCGCTTGCGGCTGCTGGAGCAGCGACACCTGGTGTATGCCATGAGCGATGCGCCGGGCCGGTGGGCTTTTTACCAGCAGGTGATCCAGGACGTCGCCTACTCCGGGCTCGCCCCCGCCGACGCGGCGGAGCTGCACCTGCAGGCGGCCCAGGCGTTGCTCGACGATCCGCGGTACCAGCCGGGCCCTGGGGATGCCCGGGTGGCCCATCAGCTCCAGCTCGCCGGCAAGACGAACGATGCGGTAAAACGCTACCTGAGCGCCGCCGCTTACGCCCGCGACGTGTCGGGTAACCGCGAGGCCTTTCAGCTCATGAGCCTTGCCTTGGAGCTGCAGCCCTCGGACCCCGAGGTGGTGTTTGGCATTCATCTGGAGCGAGAGCAGATCCTGCGGGGCTGGGGGCGGCGCCGCAAGCAGAAAGAGGAGATCCAGCGCCTGCGGGAGTTGGCCGAGGCCAACGAAAAGCCGGAGCTGCGGGCCAAGGCCATGGTGAGGCGGCTGCGGTTTCTCCAAGACGGCGGCAAGGCCAATCAGGTGCTGCAGGCCTTCGACGAGACCATGGACGCCGCCGTGCAGGCCAACGATCCCCTGGTGCAGGCCGACGTGCTGCGGCTGCGAGCCCGGGCGCTCAACGATCTGGGCCGCAACGAAGAGGCCCTCGACTCCGTGAGCAAGGCCCTGCGGTTGATTCCCGAGGATCAGCGGGGCACCCGGATGCGCGGGGAGCTGCTGCACACCCAGGGCAACATCCGCTTTTACACCGGACAGATGTCGCGGTCGGTGGAGTCCTTTGCCGAGGCGCTGGCGCTTTTCCGCAAGCTGAAGTTCAAGCGGCTGGAAGCCAACATGCTGATGAACATCGGCTTCGTCTCCCAGTGCATGGGCGAATACGAAGGGGCCCTCAAGTACTACCAGGAGTCGTACAACATCGATCTCCGGATCGGGGACCGGTTCACCACCGGGTTGAAGCTGGCCAACATCGGTCAATCCTACGCCGAGATCGGGCAGTTCGATCGCGCGGAGAAGTATCTGCGCAAGGCCGTGGAGCTCAGCCGAGCGGTGGAAGACGTCTCCGGGGAGTCCGACGCCCTCACCACCCTCGGACAGGTGCGGCTCTGGCAAAAGAATGTGGGCTCTGCTCGGCGCTACCTGCTCGACGCGCTGGAGCTCGCTCAGGACGCCGAGAGCGCCTACGGCGAGATGCGCGCACGGATCTACGTGGCCTTTGCCAAGCTCGAGGCGGGCGAGCCCCCCGAGGGGGCCCTGCAGGAGGCTCGACAGGCCACTGACATCTCGCGGCGCTCGGACATGCCCCAGGGCATCGTCTTCGGTCTCGCCGTCCAAGCCTTGGCCCTGGAGGCCATGGGGCGCGCCGAAGAGGGGCTGGTGCGGTCCTCCGAGGCCATGACCATGGTGGCCACGGGCACCCCCATCGTGGGGGTCGAGGAGGCGCTGCATGTGCACGCCGGCCTGCTGCACCGGCTGGGCCGTACCACCGAGGCCAAGCCCTTCATGCAGCGCGCCCTGGACGAGATCGTCAAGAAGGCCCGCCGCCTCAAGCAGCCCGACCGGCAGCGGTCTTTTCTGGAGACACCGGTGATCCGCGACATCCTTACGAGCTACACCCGCATCATCGGTCCGCTGGACGGGCTCTTGCCCGACCCGGGCAACGGGTAGGCACACGGCATCGGTTTCGCGGCACAAAAAAGGAGGGAAAGACGGGCGGGGCGTGTGGCCGATCAGGCGCTGATCAGGTGCTGATCAGGCTCGGCGGCGCTTGGGTCCCGCGATCTCCTGTAGGGCGGGATCCATCACGCGGTTTTCCCGATCCACCAACACCACGGTGGGCTCGTGAGCGGCAAGATCCTCGGCCTCCAGCTCCGCGAAGGTGGCCAGGATTACCCGATCACCGGGCGCGTTGCAATGCGCGGCCGCCCCGTTGATGCAGATCACTCGGCTGCCACGCTCGGCCTCGAGGGCGTAGGTGGAGATCCGGCTGCCGTTGGTGAGGTTCCACACGTAAACCTCCTCGTAGGGCAAAATGTCGGCCGCCTCGAGGAGCTCGGCGTCGATGCTCACGCTCCCCTCGTACTCGAGGTCGGCGTGGGTCACCGTCGCGCGGTGGATCTTCGATTTGAACATTCGTCGTTTCATGATCCTGGTCCGTCTCCGGTGGGGAGCCGCGGCCCGCGAGGCTTTGGCGCGACACCGTCGCGCGGTTACGCTCGAGGTGACGATGGGGCAGGGAGCCCGGGCCATGCCCGGGGGAGGGGCCTGATCGAACTCGAAACGAGCAGACCTTGTTTCGAGCAAGACCCTGAGCGTTCTGTCCCGGCCCTGTCGGGTCCGAGCCGTCCGCTGGCGTTCGTGCTGTCTGGTCTGGCGACCTCTCGTAGCGTGCGTCGCGGGGTGCGGCCTGGCTCCCTGGAAGTCCGCTGGATCTCCCGGTTGCATCGAACCCACGACGCGCCGCCTGCATTCGTACGCTGCCGCACTCCTTTTTACTAGCGCGTGCCAGGGCCGGGGTCAACGATGGAGTCGGTCTCCCGACGATCTCGGCGTCGTCGTCCCCGGTCAATGGCGCCTCCTCCGCGGGGGTGCCCAGGGGCCGCAGAGGGTGACGCCGATGTGGGTGTTCGACGCGGTGAAGTCGGGTCTTGGCGCGCATCGCACGCGGAGGACGCGTTTGAAGCGCGACGCTGGCGGGTGGGGCGATCGGGTTCCGGTCGTCGCAGCACTCGACATCGTCGCTATTTTCGACGCAACACTCGAGATCGCGACGCCTTTTTTATGGTAATATGTTCGTAAGACAGATTACGCTTCTTGCGTGTCTCGAGGAAACGGCCCCGCAGCAGGTGAGCGGCAGCGAGACGGGGACAGCCGGGCGGTTCAGGTGGGTTGCCAGGCCGAGATCACGCGACCGTGGTAGGTGACCGGCGTGGGCCCGGTGTCGTGTCGGCGAGGCATTCCGAGCAGAAGTAGCTGGAATTCCATCTCTTGGAGGTCAATGGGCTTGCGCATGAAGTACGCCGCCCCGCGACGATAGGCTTGCGCCAACAGCTCCGGGCGGCTCCAGCCCGTGATGAGGATGGCGTTCGATTGAGGGTCTTGCGCTCGGAGCGTCTCGAGCAGCTCGAGCCCCTCGTGGCGGCACGTTTGGGTGAGATGTACGTCGAGAATCGCTGCCTGGGGCTGCACTTGGGTGATCAGCGCCTGGGCCGTCGCGAGGGTGCGGGCCGCGTGGACGCCGACCCCGGGGCGCTGGAGAAAAACGGACATGAGCTCCAGGATTTCTCGATCGTCGTCCACCACCAGCAGGTTGAACATCAGGGCCTCCTCGTTGGGGTCCCGTTCGAGTGGATCGGGACCCTTTCGCCGGGCGCTCGCCTGGAAAGAGGTGTGCCTGGCGCACAGCGCCAACTCCAGATTTCCGCGTCTCCTGACAGATGCACTTGCCGTGCCAGCGTGCCGAGCTCGGTCCCGGCAAGCTGGCACGGCTGTTGTATGGGGTCCTGCTCGGAAGCGAGAGACCATCGACAAAGCGTCGCGCCAACGGGCGTGCGACGTGAAGACCGCGTGAGGACTGGTATGTGGTTGCCTTTCAAGGGTTCCAACAAGGGCAGCTCGGTATCGGGGCCCAGCTCCGATTCCTCGCTGGCAGGAGACCGAAACACGCCGCAGCCCCCTCCGGCGGATACGCGGGCCCCAACGCGATCGCTGGATGTCTGCCCCCGCCGCGCCGCGGCCGCCCGGGATGCGAGGCAATCTTCGCGGCAGCCCCAACCAGAGCGTGTGGGGACCCGCATCGGCCCCTATCGGATTCTCCAACACCTCAGCCGTGGGGGGATGGGGGACGTGTACTCGGCCGTGCATCTCGAGCTGCAGCGCCACGTCGCCATCAAGCTCCCGCGCCTGGACGGCGCCTTTGCCCGCCAGAATCGCCAGCGGCTGCTGGCCGAGGGCCGCTACCTAGCGGCCATCCAGCACCCCAACGTCGTGCTGGTGCACGATCTCGGATGGACTGCCGACGACCTGCCGTACCTGGTGTTGGAGCTGATTCGCGGACGCCCGCTGCACCAGGTGCTCTACGAGCGCAAACGGATCCCCCCCGCCCAGGCCGTGCGTCTGGCCAAGGAGCTGGCGCGCGCGCTCGGTGCGCTGCATCGGGCGGGCATCGTCTGTGCCGACGTGAAGCCGGACAACGCCCTCATCATCGACGGCCCCCTCGCAGGGACCTCCTGGCGGGGCTCCGTCTGGCTCAAGCTGGTGGACCTGGGGGTGGCGCAGCCCATCACGGATGCGCCCTGTTTCCGGGGCTCGCGTCGGGAGCGGGGAGGAGGGACTCCGGCCTATGTCTCGCCCGATCAAGTTCGAGACGTCCCCCTGACCCCCGCGTCGGACATCTACTCTCTCGGGGTGGTCCTCTACGAGCTGGTCGCCGGGGAGCTTCCCTTCGACGCGGAGGACGCGGAGTCGTTGATGCGACAGCACCTCGAAGCCGACGCGCCCGACCTGCCCGGGAGCAGCGGGGATCCGGCCCTGGGGCTGCTCAATCAGGTGCTCCAGCGCTGTTTGGCCAAGGACCGGGCTCAGCGCTTCGGTGACGTCCTTGATCTGCTCGAAGGTCTGGACCACGTTGAGATGGCGCTCTGCAGCGCGCTTGGGGGCGGCACGCACGACCCTCGCACGGTAGGGCTTCCTCCGGCGTGATGGGCTCAGCGGTCTGGGGCTGCAATCGGACCGGCTGGAACCGGGCCGGGTCCCCGCTCCCTGGGTCGGAGCACAGGGGGGGTCAGTAGTCGCACGGAGTGGGCGGCATGAAACCGGCGATCTGGCGGCAGGCCAGGATGTTTTCGCAATCCTTGGCGCAGTTGGCCAGCTTCTTTTGCTGCGCGATGGTCAAATCCACGCACTCGTCCTGACAGCGGTCCAGGTCCACGCTACCCCCACAGTCGAGGCACTCGGCCGCTTTCTCGCAGTACGCCAGGCAGTAATCGGACTCGTCATCGCAGCCCGCGAGCCCCCCGGCGCACAGCGCCATCAGGGTGGCCAGCGTCAGCACCAGCCGAACCGGGCTCGCAAACGAGGGCCGTCCCAAAGGGGACGCCTCCCGTCGCGACGGCCCGCGCCCCCCGAGGTGCTGGCTTCGCGATCCCCGCGGTCGCGGGTCAGGGCGGTGCTTTCCGAAAAAACGTTTGATTCTCATCAAGTTCTCCTGGCCGTGAGCCATCGCGGCGGCCCGGGCCCGTCGCGCCCGTGCCGCGCGATGGCTTGACAGAACGACCTGCGCACCCTACTCACACTTCGATGATCGCCCAGGGGCCTCGACAATTCAAGCGCGTGGTGGGTATCGACCTCGGCGGTGGCAAGGGCAAGCACACCGCCGTGGCGGTGGGGGAGGTCACCCCCGCGGGATTGGAGATCCAGTCCTACGGCACCCGCGCGCCCTCCGGGACCCCCTGGTACGACGCTCCGCTCATCGCCTTCCTGCTGGAGCAGAGGGCGCAGACTTTGATTGCCATGGACGCGCCGCTGGGGCTTCCGGCGTGCATCCGCTGCACCTTGCCGGTGTGTCCGGGGTACCGGGCCTGCCCGGATCCGGTGGTGGAGTGGATGCGAGAGCAGGGGGAGGCGCTGGAGAAGGCCCACCGGCACCGGCGGAGCCGCCACAAGCCGCAGATCACGCCCTATACCCAGCGGGTCTGTGAGATCCGGCTGCGCTGCGAGGACGGGATCCAGCCGCGGGAGACCCTGGGGCAAGGCATGGGGCCGCTCACCGCGCGAGCGGCCCACCTGCGGCGGGCGCTGGCCGGACGCTACGCGCGCGATCGGGACCTGCTCGAGGTCTATCCCAAGGCCACCATCCACCAGCTCGCCGGGGCGGAAGCGGCGCGGCGGTACAAACGAGAGACCGATATCTGGGGCGTGCGGGCGAAGCTGCTCGAGACCTTCAGCCAGGCTTTGGCGTTCCAGGCCTGGCGAGAAGAGAGCCTGCGCTGCGATCATTGCTTCGACGCCGTGGTGTGCGCCTATTCGGGGTGGTTGTGGATGACCACCCCCTGGACGCTCCCCGCGGGGATGGACGAGATCGTGGGGCTCGAAGGCTGGATCTGGCGCCCGGAGGCGTCGCCGCCGGGCGGTGGATAGGCTCGGCGCGCTCCCCGGTCGAGG
Source organism: uncultured Myxococcales bacterium (assembly GCA_964346625.1). Lineage (GTDB taxonomy): Bacteria > Myxococcota_A > Polyangia > HGW-17 > JAJRWW01 > CAYFWA01. Next base: position 8,163 of record CAYFWA010000040.1, on the reverse strand, counting down.
TCGGCGCGCTCCTCGGTCAGCGCGCTACTCCCCCCGGGAGCGGCCGGGGATCTTCCGCTGGTACTCCTTGGGCACCAGGCTGGTGGAGCCTCGATCGCGCAAAAACTCCAAGAAGGCGATGGCGGCGGTGAGGTCGATGGCCGGGATGACGTCGATGAGCTCCTTGGCCTGGCGCCGAAGCACCTCTGCGGGGCTGATGGCGCCCTCCGTGGGGCGGGTCAAGGGCTGGTCGGGCTCGGGGGGCGGCGTTACCTCTCCCCAGGGAGGAGGGGAACTGGTCTGGACACCTTTTTCGTTGAGCCAATCGTTGATGAAGGAGTGCAGCAGATCCGCCCGGTAGGAGAACCACCTCTCACGTTCGATGGGGTAGTGCAGCAGCACGTCCTTGAACCGGCGGAAGGCGCCCTTGCCGTCGATGGCGATGATCAGCCGTTCGCGCAGGGTCTCATCCTCCACCGAGGCGACGAAGCGCTCCATCCAGCGGTACTGCTCACGGGAGGAGGCGGGGTCGATGGACAGGTACACCTCCGACTCCGCCAGGGCAGCGCTGCGCTGACGATCGTCGTCCGGATTGCCCTCCGCCAGCATCAGGACCTCGCCGCTGTCCAGGTTCAAAAAGCTCGACATGTCGGGCGAGTTCCGCTCGAAGGCGGTCTCCAAATCCGTCCAGTTCACATCCACGGGCTTCATTGCAGGGTACTCCAGATTTGGAATCAAAGACGTCAGAGGCCCCGTCTACCACGGGCGTGGCACCGAGCACAACTGGTGTTTTTGATCGGAGCCGGGCGAAAACGCAAGTCATTTCGCGTAGGAGTTTGTCTCGAGGCTGCCGGTTCGACGGCGGCATCCGGCTATGGCCCGGGGGCGGGCCCGATTCGCGGCCGGTGGGCCCTGGCGGCAGTCGGCGCGGATTCAGAGACAGATCCGGTAGATCTCCCCGCGGCGGCGCCGACGACGACAGCGGTGACGACGCCCAGCCTCTGCCTCGCGGCACTGGGCGTGGGTCTCGCAGCGGCGTCGGCAGCGGCGCCGGTAGCAGACGTGATCCTTGACGCAGCCCACGTCCCGGTAGGAGGTGCGCCCGCAGCGCTGACCCTCGGCGGCGGCCTTCCGACAGTAGTGCCGGGGCGGAGGCAGGCGGCCTCCCACGCGGGTGCGGGCCTGGAACACCCCGTCGCAGCGCATCCCGTCGTCGCAGTCCCCATCGGCGCTGCATTGCCGCACGCACCGCTGCTTGCGGCAGAAATACCCTCGGGCGCACAGGGGCCGACGGTGGGGCCCACACGCGGCGCCGGCGCGCAACGTGGCCTTCTCGCAGACCCGATACAGCGTCTTGCTGGGGGCGCCGAACACCCGCCGATCCCGCACTGGCATGCAGCGGTGATCTTCCCCACAGTCGTCGTTGGTCTCGCAGGTGCGCGTGCAGGTGCGCCCGTGGCGACACTCGTAGCCGGGCTGGCAGCCCTCGCGCAGGCCAGAGCAGTCGCCTCCTGCCGGAACCGTGGCGCGCTTGCAGTAGCGTTGCTCGGTTAGACCCCCGTCCACGTTCCGGCTCGTTGAGCCGGTGGCGCCGGGGCGGTAGCGGCCCGTGCACCGGTGGCCTTTGGGGCAGTCGCCATCGGACTGGCAGGCGTCCACGCAGCGCCCCGCGGTGACCCCGGGACGCAGCACGCAGATCCGGGGGCGCGGGCAGCGCTTGGAACGGCTGCACATGGAGAAGGGCGCCTGGCGGGGCTTCTTCTCGTCACAGGCCGCCGCTCCGCCCATCCCCAACGCGACGAGCGCCGCCAGCAACCGCCGCCGCCGGCGGCGCGGCAGGGCGCCCGGGCGTGTGCGGAGGGTGGGCCCAGAACGCGACATGGGCCCAAGATAACGAGAGGTGCTTATCTGGGCAAAAATCTCTCCCACTTCAATACCGTGGGCGTTTGGGCGTTTGGGCGTTTAACCGTTTGGGCGTTTGGGCGTTTGGGCGGTTGGGCGTTTGGGCGGTTGCCATCTTTCAATGACTGTGGACCTGCAGTACCCTGTCTGCATGATCCTCGCTTGCCCGAGCTGCGCCCGGCAGTACCGCGTGGACCGCTACCCGGCCGGGCAGCGCGTGCGGTGCATGTGTGGGCACCCCATGACCGTCCCCGAGCCGCGACCCCACGAGGCGCGGATCCTGCACTGCGCGGACTGTGGCGGGCCGCTGGGCGCCGACGCCACCGCCTGTGACTACTGCGGCGGCGTGCTCGATCCGAACCAGCGCCACTACACCCTGCTTTGTCCGCGCTGTTACGCGCGGCTTCCCGAGCAGGCGCGGTTCTGTATCGAATGCGCCACGCGCATCCATCCCCAGGAGGTGGTGACCCATCGCGAGGGAGGGCACCGCTGCCCGCGCGACGGGGCGCCGCTGCAGGCGCGCGCGGCCGACGACGTGCCCTTCGAGGAGTGCCCGCAGTGTTTGGGGCTCTGGCTCTCGGCCGAGGACTTCAAACGGGTCTGCGAGCGCAAGACCAGGGAATACCGCGACAACCCCCTGCCGAGCGCCAACGGCCCCACCACCGGCGTAGAGCCCGTGGTCTACCTGAAGTGTCCACGGTGCCAACAGATCATGAACCGCCAGAACTTCGGCCGCCGCTCGGGCATCATCATCGACACCTGCGTCGAGCACGGCGTATGGCTCGACGATCGGGAGCTGGAGCGGATCGCCCGGTTCATCGCCGAGGGCGGGCTCGCCCGGTCCCGACAGCAAGACACCGAGCGGCTGGAGGCGCAAGCCCGCGCCGCCGCCCGGCGCGCCCAGGGAAGCAGGCGCTACGGGCCGTCCTGGGGAACCGGCGTGGCGGCCGACAGCGGATTATTCGAAGGGTTTCTCGACGTGCTGGGATCGTGGTTCGATTAGGATCGTGCGTCTGTTCTCACTCGTCGCCGATGTTTCCCTCGAGGAACTGTTCATCTCAGGGGGGCTGTCCCAGCCCCCCTCCCCGCGCGAGTGAATCGCGCGGGTCCCCTCCCCCAAAGGTCGCTTCGCTCCCAGGCAACCTGGGTTGCCAGATGGGGTATCGTGCTGGTGAGTCGTTGGCTGGATACCAATCGTTACTCGGCGTTTCGTGGGCCGGGCGGAAATATGGTGGATGGGGATGGATGGGGATGGATGGGGATGGATGGGGGTCGTCGGCTGGTTGTCACTCGTCGCCGATGTTTCCCTCGAGGAACTCGGAGAACATCTCGTTGTTGTCCATGACGCGGGACAGGGGGCAGCCCCAGATGTCGCAGACGGCGATGATGTGGGCGTCGGTGGGGCGAGGCGTGAGGTAGATCTTGCGCAGGGTACCTTCGGGGGAGCACTTGCAATTCGTGAGCTCCTCGAGCTCGATGTGGCACTCGGGGCACTTGAGGTGGAGCTTGGTGCCCTGGGGGAAGTCCTGCCCCCGTTTGCTGTGGTCGCCGTGGATCGGGCTGACCACCACCTCCCCCTGCACGCCACCGCCTTCCACCCAGAGGCTCAGACCGGGGTAGCCGTCGAACTCCTCGGGAGAGCGTCCCACCAGGTTGTGGCCGTTGGGGCAGAAGGCCTGCGTGATCACAACCAAGACCGGCTCGTTGGTGTGCTCTTGGACCTGGATGGAATCCACCTCGTGGTCGGTACGGTGGAGCTTGATGCGATCGGTTTCTCGGCGCTGTCTGGGCATCCTATCGGTCTCCCTGTTCGATGAGCGTACGAACGTCGGGGTGGTGACGATACAGGCACCGGAGCTCCTCGTCGCTGAGGTAGCAGCGGCGCTCGGCCTGGATCCGGGGACGGACCAGCCGCAGCATCACGCGCCCCGGCTCCAGGCGGTGCAGCGAGGCGCAGAGCTCGGTGGAGCCGGTCTCGCTGCGCAGCTCGTCGGCCAGACCATCGAGGTACCGTTTGAGGCGCATGGCCGCCCGGTAGGGCGGCCGGCTCATCAGCTTGAAGTGTCGATTTCTCGAAAGCTTGCGCTCTCGGATCTCGTCCACCAGCTCGGTGAGGGGAGCCGTCGTCATGGGGCCTCGAGACCGCCGCTATGGCTTCGCTCTGCCGTCACCATGGCCGCCTTATACCACGCGCCTCGCGCGGGCGCCAACGGTGCCCGGGGCCGAGCCCAGCCATGGCTTTACATCGGCTGCGGCTCGTAGGAAACTTCCTTCCCAAGAGGTTGTCCCATTCCTCTAACGTAGCTCGCAAAGCCAATGGCGCCCTGCGAGGAACCACGGGGCCGGCGCCCTGCGAGGATCCACGGGGCCGGCGCCCCGCGAGGAACCACGGGGCCGGCGCCCCGCGAGGAACCACGGGGCCGGCGCCCCGCGAGGAACCA
>CAYFWA010000040.1:0-3741 GCA_964346625.1 uncultured Myxococcales bacterium | reverse complement strand
CGGGGCCCTGCGAAGACGCACGAAGACGCACGAAGACGCACGAAGACCCACGAAGACCCACGAAGACCCACGAAGACGCACGAAGACCCACGAAGACCCACGGAGACCCCGATGATGACTTCATTCGCCTTTCGATGCGCCGGCCGCCTCTCGCGGAGCGGAGGGCTCCCCTTCCTCGTGGCCTGTCTGTACGCCATCGGTGCGTGCCAACCCACCGGGCAGCCCCGCCCGCGCGCGGCGGGCGGGCCTGCCGGCTTCCCCGACCCCGTCGCCTCCGAGCGGGCGGTGGGCACCGCCGGGCCCACGGAGGACTGGAGCGCTCCGCAGGTGCCCGCGCGACCGGTGCGCGTGACGTTCAAGTCCCCGCTGCGTAGGGCCTCGGGCAAGACCACCATCCAGGTGACCTTCGATCAGCCCATGGTGCGGTTGGGCCGGGTCAAGAGCCGCGCCGAGGATCCGGATCGCTATCCCATCGAGATACGTCCCTCGGTCGAGGCGCGCTACCGCTGGGTTTCGGGCGACACCCTCAAGGTGTCGCTGACCCGTCCGCTGCAAAACGCCACCCGCTACCGGGTGCGGCTGCTTCCCACCTTGCGCTCGCTGGCCGGGACGCCGCTTGCCAACCCCGTGGCCTGGTCCTTCGAGACGCCGCGTCCCCGGCTCTGGTCCGCCTCGGCGCTGCGCCGCCAGCCCGTGATCGCGCCCCACCTGCACCCGCAAGATCACCTGGAGCTACGCTTTTCGCAGCGCGTGACGCCCAGCGCCCTGAAGCGGGTGCTCTCGGTGCGAGCCGGCAAGCGGGAGCTGCCGGTGCGCGTGAAGGCCCACCCCAAAGACGATCATCGCCTGCGGCTGATTCCTCGGAGCCCCTGGCCCCGGGCGAGCACCCTCGCGCTAAAGGTGCGCCCGGGGCTGCGCAGCGCCGAGGGGAAGCTGCCCAGCACCAAGCCGTTCAAAAAGAGCTTCCACACCTACGAGCCGCTGAAGGTGCGCGCCTACTGTGACGAGACACCGGGAGACAAGGACACCCCCTGCTGGCCCATGCAGAACCACCGGCACCAGGGGCTGAAGCTGCGATTCAGCGAGCCGGTGACCGCGCGCTCCCTGCGGGCGCACCTGCGCATCCAGCCCCCCATCAAAGACCTCCAGCAGCGGCTGCAGCCCGCGGGGCGACGCTGCCGCCGCAAGGGTGAAAAGAAGCTCGTCTGCGCGGCGGTCTGGGCGATCCGGGGGGATCTGCGACCGTCCACCCGCCTCACGGTGACGGTGGGCGCCGGCCTGCGGGATGCGTGGGGCCAACGACTGGGGCGGCGCTACCAGGCGCGCTTCGACACGCGGGGCTTCCCGCCCGGCCTGCACCTGCCCGAGGGGGGCGAGGCATTCCGGGAGCGCTGGCAACCGTGGCGTTTCAAGGCGGTGAACGCCCCGCAGGTGGACGTCGCGCTGCACGCCTTCACCGGGGGGGCGCTGGTGCGGTTCGTCGCCTGCCTTCGCAAGGAGCACCGCAATTGGCCTCGCAAGTGTCTGCCCGGCTCCCCCAGCAGTGAGCAGCGGATGCGGCTCGGGGGACCCCGCAACCGGGTACAGACCGCCCGGGTGGCGCTGCCGCCGGGGCTGGTGGGGATCCGGCTTTCCAGCCCCCAGGTCCTCGACGCGGATGGCAAGCGGGTGCGCTTCGATCGGCTGGCCATCCAGACGGAGCTGGGGCTCCACGTCCGTCTCAGCGCCTACGGGCTCACGGCCTGGGTGACCTCTTTGCGCACGGGGCAACCGGTGCGTGGTGCCCGGGTCGCCGTGTACAATCTCCGGGGGCAACGCAAGGCCCGCGGGGTCACCGGTCCCGGCGGGCTGCTGTATCTGGGGCGGGACGCCCTCGGGGGGCTTTTGGGCGACAAAAAGGCGCCCCGCCTCGTGGTGATCGCCCGCCAGGGGCGGGATCTGGCCTACGTCAGCCCCGGCGGGACCATCGAACACGGCCGGCTGGATGCGCCCTCGCTGCGCTACCGCTCCTCGCGGGTGAGCCTCGGCTCCTCGGTGACCTGGCGCGGAGACACGCCTCAGCTCGCAGGGTACCTGTCCACCGAGCGCGGGATCTACCGCCCCGGCCACCGCGTGCATGTCCACGGCGCGGTGCGCCGCTTCGTGGCCCATCGGGGCGCGCCCGCGGCGGGGCTTTCCGTGGAGCTGCGGCTGCGTGACTCCACCGGGCGCGTCGTGGCGAAGCGCAAGCTGAGCACGGACGACTGGGGGGTGTTTCTGGCTCGGTTCACGGTGCCCCGCGTCGGTCGGCAGGGCCGGTTCTCGGTCTCTCTGTATCGCGGCAAGCAGCGGCTCGATTATTGCTCCTTCAAGGTGGCGGAGTATCGACCCCCGCGGTTCACCGCACGGGTGCGCCTCGCGCCGAACCCGGTGCTCGCCGACGGGACCCTGAAGGTCCGGCTGCAGGGGCGCTACCTGTTCGGAGGCGCCATGGGCGGCGCCGGGTACAAGCTGCGGCTCCAGCGCACCGCGACGACCCACAACTGGAAGCGCTGGCCGGGCTACCACGCCGGCGCCCACGGCTCCTCCATGGGCCTCGAGAGGCGGACCTGGCACCGCGCCGAGGACACCCTCGACGACCAGGGCCACGCCGCGCTGCGCGTCCCCCTGCGGAGCGGCGCGCGGCCGCACGTGCCGTGGCCCTCGCAGCAATCGGCGGAGGTGCAGGTCTGGTCCGCCTCGCGCCGCACCGTGGCCGACTGGCACTCGGTGACCCAGCTCCCCGGCGAGCGCCTGGTGGCCATCAAGAAGCTCGGTTCCCGGCCCAAGACGGTGCGCTACCACGTGCGGGTGCTCACTCCCGAGGGGCGCGCGGTGGGCGCTTCGGCCGTGAAGGTCCGTCTGCTCGCCGTCAAGAAGCACCGCTACGCGTGGCGGGCCCCCATCCGCTGGGATCGCGCGGTGATCGAGCGCACCCTGCGGGTCCCCCCGGGCGGCGCCACCCTGGCGCTGCCGTGGCCCGCGGGCTACGAGCGCCGCGGCGCGTTTTTGCTGCTGGAGGTCACCGACTCGAAAGGCCGGACTGCGCGCACCGGGTCGCGGGTGCGCAAGCCGTCGAAGTGGTCGTTGCGCTGGGAGCGCCGGGCGCGCAAGCGGCGTGAGCGGCGGGCCGAGCTCACGGTGACCCTGGATCAGAAGCGCTACCGTCCGGGCGACGTGGCCCGGATTCGGGTGACCCGCAGCCGGGCGGTGCGCAGCGCCCTGCTGGTGGTGGAGCGCGAGCGGGTGTTTTTCCGCCAGGCGCTGCGCTTCGATGCCCGGGGCCAGGCCGTGGTGAAGCTGCCCGTGACCAAGGCCTACGCGCGCTCGGTCACCGTGCGGGTGGTGGGCGTGCGCGCCGGCAAGGCGCTGCGGGGCGAAAAGGGCCCCCTGCTGGCGGCCACCCGGGCGCTGCGCGTGGACGACGCGCCCTTCCAACTGCAGGTCAACCTCGAGACCGACGCCCGTACCTATCGGCCGGGCCAGCCGGTGCGGGTGAAGCTGAAGGTGCGGGATCGCCTCAAGCGGCCCCGGCAGGCGGCGGTGGTCCTCATGGCCGTGGACGAGGCCGTGCTCAACCTCACCGGGTATCATCTGCCCGATCCCTACCGGAGCCTGGCCTACACGCCGCCAGACGGGGTGGACGTGGAGGACGTACGCCAGCTCCTGGCGAAGCTGGGGGTGCCCGTGCGCCACCGGGATCACACCGGGCGGCTGAGTATG
>CAYFWA010000039.1:15009-19588 GCA_964346625.1 uncultured Myxococcales bacterium | reverse complement strand
CCGGATCCGGGTGACCGCGATGCCGGCAACTCCTGCGCCGACTCCTACACCAACGACTGCGCCGACTCCTACACCAACGACTGCGCCGACTCCTACACCAACGACTGCGCCGACTCCTACACCAACGACTGCGCCGACTCCTACACCAACGACTGCGCCGACTCCTACACCAACGACTGCGCCAACGGCTTAACCAATGCCAACGTCACCGCCCGTCCCCCTGCTGGATCTCACCCGCCAGACCGCGTCGCTGGAGCCCGCGCTCAGCGACGCGATTTCGGAGGTGGTGCGCACGGGGCAATTCATCCTCGGGCCCACGGTGGAGGCCTTCGAGCAAAGAATCGCGCGCTACCTGGGCGTGGACCACGCCGTGGGCGTGGCCAGCGGCACCGACGCGCTCTGGCTCGCCCTGCGCGCCCACGGGGTGGGGCCGGGGGACGTGGTGCTCACCTCGCCGTTCACCTTCTTCGCCACGGCCAGCGCCGTGATGGGGACCGGGGCGCGGGTGGCCTTCGCCGACATCGAGCCGGAGACCTACAACCTGGATCCGGAGCGGGTGGAGGCGGCGCTGGCCGGCCGGTGCCCGGTGCTGCGGCGACTGGGCATCGAGGCCGGGAGGATTCGCGCGGTGGTGCCGGTGCACCTGTACGGGCAGCCGGTGGACCTAGACGCCTTCGAGGCGCTGGCCGCCCGGCACGAGGTGGCCCTGGTGGAGGACGCCGCGCAGGCGCTGGGCGCGCGCTTCGGAGAGCGGGCCAGCCGGGAGCGGGCCAGCGGGGAGCGCGCTAGCGGGGAGCGCGCCAGCCGGGAGCGGGCCAGCGGGGAACGGGCCAGCCGGGCGCGGGCCAGCCGGGAGCGCGCCAGCCGGGCGCGGGCCAGCCGGGAGCGGGCCAGCGGGGAGCAGGCCATCGGAGATCCCTTCGACCTGGCGTGCTTTTCGTTTTTCCCGAGCAAGAACCTCGGCGCCTTTGGCGACGGGGGCCTGGTGACCACCAACGACGGATCGCGAGCGGCGCGGCTGCGGCAGCTCCGCGCCCACGGCATGACCCGCCGCTACCACCACGAGCACCTGGGCACCAACAGCCGGCTCGATGCCCTGCAGGCGGCGGTGCTGTCGGTGAAGCTGCCGCACCTGGATGCCTGGGTGGCGGCGCGCGCGGACCACGCGGCGGCCTACGACGAGGCCTTCGCCGGGTTGCCCGGGCTCCAGGTGCCGGTGACGAGGCCGGGGCGGACCCACGGCTACCACCAGTACACCGTGCGCTGCACCGGAGGCGACGGCAGAGGCGGTGACGCCGAGGCCCGAAACGCCGGACGCGGTGACGCCGAGGCCCGAAACGCCGGACGCGGCGGAGGCGGCGATGGCGGGCGCCGCGATGCCCTGGCCGAGCACCTGTCCCGGGTGGACATCGGCCACGCCGTCTACTACCCGGTGCCGCTGCACCGGCAGCCCGCCCTCGCGGGGCTGGGCTACCAGCCGGGCGATTTTCCCGAGTCCGAGGCCGCCGCCGCCGAGGTGCTGTCGCTGCCCGTGTTCCCGGAGCTCACGGTCGCCGAGCGGAGCCGGGTCATCGAGGAGGTGTCCCGGTTTTTCCGATCCCCCTCGGCCTGATCGAGACGCCTTTTACACGCTGCCCATGTACCTCGAACGCACCATCGCCGTCGTCGTGCCCGCCCGCAACGAGGAGCGGATGCTCCCGCGGATGCTGGCCGGGCTGCCGGCCTGGGTGGACGCCGTGTTCGTGGTGGACGACGCCAGCGAGGACGCCACGGCCCGGGTGGCGCGGGTCGCGGCGCGGCAGGATCCCCGCGTCCAGCTCGTGTCGCACGGGCGCCGCCGCGGGGTGGGGGGGGCCATCGCCAGCGGCTACGCGGCCGCCCTGCGCGCGGGCACAGAGCTCGTGGTGGTGATGGCCGGCGACGACCAGATGGATCCCGCGGATCTGCCCCGGCTGCTGGCGCCCGTGGTCTGCGGTTCGGCCGACTACGTCAAGGGCGACCGCTTCGGCTACCCGGGCGGGGCGCGGGAGATCCCGTGGCTCCGGCGGCAGGGCAACCGGGTGCTCTCGGCGCTCACGCGCCGCGCCCTCGGGCAGCGGGGGCTGTCCGACACGCAGTGCGGGTTCACCGCCATCACGCGGCGGGCGCTGCAGCGCCTGGAGCCGGGCACCATCTACCCGGGCTACGGCTACCCCAACGACGTGCTGGCGCGGCTGCGCGTGGCCGGAGCCCGCGTGACCGAGGTTCCCGTACGTCCCCGCTACGGCCTCGGCGAGCGCTCCAAGATGCGCATCCCCCTGGTGGTGCTGCCGCTGCTTTACATCCTGCTGCGCGCGCTGTGCTGGCGGCTCACCGGGCGGCTCAGCGGGCCGCTCGACGGACGGCTCGGCGGGCCGCGCGACGGACGGCTCGGCGGGCCGCTCGACGGACGGCTCGGCGGGCCGCGCGACGGACGGCTCGGCGGGCCGCTCGACGGACGGCTCGGCGGGCCGCTCGACGGACGGCTCACCGGCGGGCGGATCAGTCGTCGGACTCCGAATCGGGGCGCGTCGGTCCCGGGCCCGGCTTCGGCTCGAGCCCCGGGTCCGAGCGCGACGCCTCCTGCTGCTCGGTCTCGTGCGGTGCGACCTTCTGCGAGGCCTCGCGCGTTGCCCGACGGATCCGCCGGGCCATGGCGACGATCCCCCACGCGATGAACACGAGGTAGACCCCGCCCAGGGCGCCGATGGCCACGTAGGCGCTCTGCAGCGACGCGCCCCGGGCCGACTCGTACATCAGCCAGTGCACGGCGATGAACAGCACCGTGTCGAGCACCGACAGCCACAGGATCCACCGGATGATCCAGGTGGCCACCTGCCCCTGCTCCTGCCGCGGCAGCGACAGGAACGTCCGCTTGCGCGGCACGTTCCACATGGAAAGCGGGATCCGCGGCATGACCAGGCCGAGGCCCACCAGGAACATCGCCGCGACGGCGGCGATGATGGGCAGCAGGTACCACTCGACGCTGCCCGAGGTGGCCCAGCGATCCACCTGGCCCTGGGCGTTCCAGTGCGCCGGGTAGCGGGCCGGCAGCTCCGCCGCCCAGGCCGCCGCGAGCCAGAAGGCCACCGCCACGCCGAGCAGGTTGAGGGCCACCAGGTCCCACAGCCGGCCGATGGGCAGGGGCTGCTTGGGCTGCTTGGACTGCTTGGGCTGCTTGGACTGCTTGGCCTGCTTGGCCTGCTTGGCCTGCTGGGGCTGCTGGGGCTGCTTGGCCTGCTTGGCCTGCTGGGGCTGCTGGGGCTGCTGGGGCTGCTGGGGCTGCTGGGGCTGCTTGTCGTTGATTTTCTTTTCGGTCACGGCGCCCTCCTTTCACATCCCGCCGTCGGGGTCGGCGCGGCTCACCAGCCCCCGCGAGGCGGGCAGCCCTCCCAGGGGCTCGGCCTCGCGCACGGCGCGCACCAGGGCGGCCTCCAGGGCTTCGCGGGCCAGCAGCCCCACCCGGTGGGGATCGGCCACCGGCAGGTCGGCGTCCTCGGACTGTCCCGCGGCGAGGGCGAGCACGAGATCGCCGTCGTAGCGCGTGGCCCCGGGCGACAGGGTACGGGCGAAGGCGTCTCCGGCCAGCCGGGCCATCAGCTCCACCTCGAGGGCGCTCAGCGCGGCGTTGGTCACCACCACCCCCAGGGTGGTGTTCTGCGAGCCCGTGCCATTCGAGCTCTCGGTGCCCTCTGCGACCTCGAGGTGCCCGGGCAGCGACGCCTCTTCGCCGAAGGAGTCGGGCAGGCTCCCGGTGGTCACCAGGCCCCAGGTGTCGGCGAAGCGACGGCTGTCGGGGCCCAGCCGGGCGCCGGCCAGGATCCGGCCGGTGCCCAGATCCCGGAGATCGCCGAAGGCGTTGACCACGGCCACGGCGCCCACCGCCAGGCCGTCGGCGAAGCGGGCGCCCGCCGAGCCGAGGCCGCCCTTGGTGGCGCACTCCACGCCGAGGAGCTTGCCCACGCTGGCGCCGGTGCCCGCGCCCACGCAGCCCTGGGCCACGGGCTCGGCCGAGGCGCGGTCCACGGCCTGATGGCCCATGGCGGCGTCTGGACGCACGAGGCCATCGCCCAGCTTGAGATCGAAGATCACCGCGGTGGGCAGGATGGGCACGCGCATGCCGCCCACGTCGAACCCCTCGCCCCGGCGCTCCAGTGCGGCCATGGCCCCGTCGGCGGCGGCGAGGCCGAAGGCGCTCCCCCCACAGAGCAGCACCCCCTGCACCCGATCCACCACGTGGCGCGGATCCAGCGCCTGGAGCTGGCGGCCGCCCACCGCGCCGCCGCGAGCGTGCATGCCGCCCACGGCGCCGCCGGGGCACAGCACCGCCGTGACCCCGGTGAGGGCCTCGCGATCCTGGGCGTGGCCCACCTCGAAGCCGGGCACCACGGTGAGGGTGTCGGACCAGTCGTTCTTGCTCATTCAGGACCTCCGGGCGCGGCGGGAGCGCAGCGCCGACCAGAGCTCGCCCATCTCCGGGCCACGTAGGGCGGCGGCCACCGCGTAGGTGTCGGACCAGTCGTTCTTGCTCATTCAGGACCTCCGGGCGCGGCGGGAGCGC
>CAYFWA010000039.1:12697-14909 GCA_964346625.1 uncultured Myxococcales bacterium | reverse complement strand
AGCGCCGACCAGAGCTCGCCCATCTCCGGGCTGCGCAGGGTGGCGGCCACCGCGAAGTAGACGAGGCCGGCGACGATCACCGCCGCCAGCAACGCCGCGAGGCGGCCGAAGCCGCGATCCAGGCCGGCGGCAGACAACCACGCGGACAGCCAGTGAAACAGCGCCCAGGCCGCCGCGGCCATTACCGCGGCGGCCCCCGCCGAGCGCGCCGCGCTCACTGCCACGGCGCGCAGCCCCAGCCCCCCCAGCCGCCGCCGAAGCAGGATCAGAAGCAGCGTGAAGTTCACCACCGAGGAAAGAGAGATGGCCAGCGCCAGGCCCACGTGGCGCAGGGGCCACATCAAAAGCAGCCCGGCTGCCACGTACACCCCCAGCGCCGCCGCGGCCACCTTCACCGGGGTGCGGCTGTCTTCCAGGGCATAGAACACCGGCACGGTCATCCGGATCCCCGCCGCGGCCCACAGCCCCGCGCAGAAGGCGGCCAGGGCCTGGGCCGTCTGCCCGGTCATCGCCGGCGTGAACCGTCCACGCTCGAACAGCACCGCCACGATGGGCTCGCGCAGCGTGAGCAACCCCACCAGGGCGGGGATGATGATGAAGAAGGTGAGCCGCAGCGAGTCGGCGTAGGTCTGCTTCAGGCCTGCCAGATCCCCGGCCGAGGCCCGCCGCGACAGGATGGGCATGGCCGCCGTGGCCACGGCGATGGCGAAGATCCCCATGGGAAACTCGATGAGCCGCTGCGAGTAGTACAGGTACGTGACCGCCCCCTCCTGCAGGAAGCTCGCCAGCAGTCGCGCGATGATGACGTTGACCTGATACAGCGCTAGCCCGAACACCGCCGGGGCCATGAGCCGGAGCATGCGGCGGACGCCGGGGTGCCCCAGCCGCGCGCGCAGCCGCGGCAGATAGCCCCGGCGCGCCATCACGGGGAGCTGCATGCCGAGCTGGGCCAGCCCGCCGAGCAGCACCCCGACGCCGAGCCCGTAGACAGGGTGGAAGCCGGCCCGCTCCAGGGGGCGCCACAGCGCCACCGTGGTGCCGATCATCATGACGTTGAGCAGCACCGGGGCCAGGGCCGGCGCCGTGAAGTGCCCCACCGTGTTGAGCACCCCCATGCTCATGGCCATCAGGGACACGAAGAAGATGTAGGGGAACATCACCTGGGTGAGCCGCACCGCCAGCTCGAGCTTGGCGGGCTCGTCCGCAAAGCCCCAGGCGAACAGCCGCACGAGCCAGGGGGCGGCCAGCACCCCGGCGGCGCTCACCGCCAGCAGCAGCACCGTCAAGCTCGACCAGGCCGCGTCGAGAAACGCCCGGGCCTCCTTCTCGCCCCGGTTTTCCCGATAATCGGTGAAGATGGGGATGAAGGCCACCGTCAGGGTCCCCTCGGCCAGCAGCCGCCGCAGCACGTTGGGGATGGTGAAGGCCACGAAGAAGGCGTCGGTCACCGCCTTGGCAAACAGCGCCGCCACCACCATGTCGCGCACCAGGCCCAGGACCCGGCTGGCCAGGGTGAGCAGCCCCACCCAGCCCGCGGCGCGGACGATGCGCCGGCTCCCGCCGTCCCCTCTCGGCGCTTTCTCTTCTGTTTCCGTGGAGTTGGCTCCATCATCCTCCGAGCCCTCCGGGCCGGCGTCCCCGGAGACGGGCGGGCTGGGGTCGGAGGCGGTGGGGGTGCTTGACATGGTAGGGCCGATTTGCTAAATAGCGCTGTCTTCACGGACCAGCGGCGCAGCCGCAGAAGCTCTGCACGAGTACAGAAGAAGTCCAGACGAAGTCCAGACGAGGAATACGAAATTGGCCAACCATCCTCAAGCAGAAAAGCGCGCCCGGCAAAACGTCAAGCGGCGCAACCAGAACCGTCTCCACAAGGCCTCCATGCGCACCGCCATCAAGAAGGTGCGCAAGGCCATCTCCCAGGGCGATCGCTCCGAGGCGAGCCGGCTGCTGCAGCAGGCGGTGAGCCGGATCCACCGCACGGCCTCCCGCGGCGCCATCCACCGCAACAAGGCCGCCCGCACCGTCTCCCGGCTCAGCCGCGCCATCGCCAAGATGTAGCCGTCCCCCTCCCTCCCGGTCACCCCCACCGGTGACAACCGGCGGGATCCGTCTCCTGGCTCCCGAGAATTCCCTTCCCGATGCCTCGCCTCTCGAGTGCCGATAGAACCGAGTACCGATAAAACCGAGTACCGATAAAACCGAGTACCGATAA
>CAYFWA010000039.1:0-12597 GCA_964346625.1 uncultured Myxococcales bacterium | reverse complement strand
ACCGATAAAACCGAGTACCGATAAAACCGAGTACCGATAAAACCGAGTACCGATAAAACCGAGTACCGATAAAACCGAGTACCGATAAAACCGAGTACCGATAAAACCGAGTACCGATAAAAAGGGGTGAGAGCTTCCCCAGGGCGCTACCGTGCCCGGCGGGCCGGGGCCGCGGCCCCACCGCGGCGGGCCACGCACAGCCCCATGATCAGCCGCTCCAGGATCAGATGGCGCGGCAGCCGCACCCGCTTGAGCGCGCGGTCGGCGCGGTGGATCTCGGCGTGGGCGGCACGCACCGTGGGCAGATCGAAGCGCCGGGCCTGGCCAGCCACCTTGCGCGCCACGAAGGGGGGAACCCCGAGCGCCTGCGCGAGGCCCGCGGGGGGAGTCCCCGCCTGCATCGCCTCCAGGGCGGTCCAGATCATGCGCATCTGCCGCGCGATCATGAACAGCACGCGCACCTCCGGCTCGCCGGACTGCAGAAGCGACTGGAGGCTGGTGAGCGCCACGTCCGCGTTGCCCTCCCCCACGGCGTCGGTGAGCTCGAAGATCACCGCCTGGCGGGTCTGGGCGATCACCGCGTCCACGTGCTCCGCCTGCACCGTCTGCCCCTCGCCGGCGTACAGGCAGAGCTTCTCCACGGCGCTGGCGAGCCCGAGGAAGTCGTTGCCTGCGAGCTCGATGATCAGGTCCGCCACGCCGGGGCCCAGTCGGGCGCCGGCCCGCTTCGCCTCGGCCTCCAGGAAGCGGCGCAGGGGCGCCCCCCGCACCGCCTCGAAGCGGGCGAGAAACCCTTGCTTTTCCAGAGCCTTGAAGAACTTGAGCCGCGCGTCGATCTTGGAGGCGATGAACACCAGCACCGTGGAGTCCACCGGCGCCTCCACGTAGGGCAGCAGCCGCTCGAGCTCCGGGGCCTTGAGCAGCTCCGCGTCGCGAACCTCCACCAGGCGCCGCTCCGCCATCATGGGCACGGTCCGGGCAGCGGTGAGGATGCCCGCCGCCCCCGCGGCAGGCGCGCTGAGCTGATCGTGGTTGAACTCCTCGAGCCCCTCCTCCAGCGCCAGCCGCCGCACCGCCGCCAGCACCCGATCCACGAGCAGCCGCTCTTCTCCGGCCAGAAAGTAGATCGGTTGCAGCGTCCCGGCCCGCAGCTCCTCGATGAGCTGCTCGTAGCGATCCACGGCGCTGAGCTTGCGGGGCGGCATGCGCAGCAGTTTGCGCCGGGCGCTGACGTCGGTCAAGGGGCGAAACCTCAGGTGATTGGGGGTGAGGCCCGAAAAACCGCGCTTTTTCGGGGCGAGGGGGGATGGGACATCCCCCCTGAACGATTACGGCGCGGCGATGTGAAGCGAGGCGGTTCCGTGCTACACCCGAAGACGTGCGACTGCTCGCGAATCCCACCCGGACCCTGCTCGTGATCCTGATCACGGCCGCCGGCTGTCGCCCGGACCCGCTACCCACGCCCCCCGAGCGGCGCGCGCGCCCGCAGCCGCGCACCGTCTCCATGGCCGTGAGCACCGACGCCCACACCCCCGCCGCCCTGGCGTGGCTGCTGCGCACCCTGGCGGCCCAGGAGATCCGGCGCACCGGCCTCCCGATACGGTTCGAGGATCCCACGGCCACCATCCAGCTCGTGGTCACCTGGGCCAAGCAAAGCGGCGGGCGGGTGGGGATCCGGCTGCGCGACGGCTTCCGGCGGCCCCCCGCCGAGCTGCGCTGGGAGCGCTGCTGCTCCGCGGCGCAGGTCGCCAAGGCGCGGGAGGCGATCCGGCAACAGCTCTCGCCCCTTCCCGGAGCAAAGCCCCGGCCCGCTCCGCTATGGTCGGGCAGCGCCTACCAACGCGAGGACCTGGAAAACGCCCTGGTGGCGGGCATGCACTGGCTGCTCTCCCGGGCGCTGCAGGCCGACCCCTTTGCTCTGTCGGATTACCTGCAGGTGTTTCTCATCCTGTCGCACTCCGCGCGAGATCCCGTCTTCCGCAGCCTCGGCGCCACGGTGGGGCCGCGCCTCGCCCGCCGCTACCTCCGCCTGGCCCCACCCCCGCGCGCGGGCCTATCGGCCTCGAAGCTGTTCGATCAGGCCGCTGCGCAGCACTTCGTCGAACGCTTCGGCGTCCGCGTGCCGCCGGCCCGGCGCAAGGCCCTGGCCGCGGCGCTGCGCAAGAGCCCCCGGCGGAAGCTGACGACCCTGGATCCCAAGGCGGTCAAGGCCGGGCCCCTGCTCGACGCCCTGGTGGATCTGTACTTCCCCCACAAGCTCGGCCTCCCCTCGCCGCACCCCTACGCCGAGCTCGTCTCCCTCGCCCGACGGTTCCGGTTTCGGATCCGGCCCTTCGAGACGCTGCGCCACCTCGAGAATCGGACCTACCTGGCCACCCACCTGATCTACGTGCTCTCGGACTTCAGCCGCTACCGCCTGCGGCCCGCCCACGTCCAGCGGGCGCTGGATTTCATCCGGCAGGTGGCCCCCCGCTACCTGGTGGCCGAGGACGTGGAGACGCTGGGCGAGCTGGCCGACGCCCTCAAGATCACCGGGGCGGGCTACGACGACCCCCTGCTGCAGCAGATGTTGTCTTACCTGCTCAAAAAGCAAAACAACGACGGCTCCTGGGGCCCGATGAAGGCCCGCTCGGCCTACGAGCGCTATCACACCACCTGGACCGCCTTCAACGGGCTGCTCGAGTACCGCTTCAACGGCACCGGCCCCCGGGACGCAGCGATCCGGCGCGCCTGGCTCGGCGAGAACGCGGCGCCACGCCCCCGCTCCGCGCGGCGCCGCTCCGGGCGGCCTCGCTTCCCGGCGCCGCGGGCCCGCTCCCCGGCGCCGCGGGCCCGTTCCAAAACGCCGCAGCCCCGCCCGGGGACGCGACGGCCCGCCAGACCACAACGGACGCGCCCCCGTCGCGCGCCTGCGCACCGCTGAGGCGACGCGCGCGTTCGCGAAGGTCACGGGGACGCTGCTCGGCGGTTGGCGCCAAACCCGAATTGCAATACCATGCCCCGCCATGACTCTCGGGCGTGCCATCCGCTGGACCGCGATCCTGTTTTTCGTTCCGACCCTGCTGTCCACCGTGAGCTGGCTGATCACGGGGGACTGGTCCTTCGACATCGGCGTGACCTTCGCGCTTTTGCCAGCCCTGCTGGTGGGCCTGTACCTCGGCTACCGCATGGTGAAGGCGGGCATCGGCGATCTGATGCCCTTCGTCGTGGGGGTGGTGGCCGTGGCCCCGGCGGTGACCCTCGGCTGGTGCGCCTTCCAGCTCCTACGATACGAGGTCTACGGCGAGCGGCTCGGCCCCATGCCCGTGGAGCGCTACGCCGAGCTGCGCGAGCGCAACGCGGTGCGCACGCGCCTGCGGGGGCGCCTGGTATGGAGCCGCGGCGCCTACCTCGAGATCGAGCGCGGGGGGGAAGCGGAGCGGTTCACCGTGCTGCCCTTCGTCCCCGTATCCTGGAGCCCGGGCCAGCCCGTCCCCCTGTGGGTGCTGGGCACCGGCCACCGCTACAAGCAGCACGACTTCGACGACTGCCCGTACAAAAAGGGGCAGGCCATCTCGGAGCCGTGCACCCTGTCGCTGTACGAGCCCCGGATGCGCGGGCTGCGGCTGCGGCTAATCCACCGGGGCAAGGTCCCCCGGGTGGGCGGCATGGACTTCGTGGTGCTGCGGGCGGACGTGGATCGGCTCTGGCTGCCCCGGCGGCTGGCCCTGGGGATGGCGCCCCTGTGGTTTCTGCTGTGTACCCTGTGGATCTGGCGGCTGGGGCGCGGCACGGCACGGCGGCAGCACTAGTCCCGCGCCTCCGAACAGCGAGACGTCGGGCTAGTCCCGCTCCTCCGGGGGCGGATCGATGATCACGTCGGCGCGGGCCTTGTGCTGGGAGATGATCCCGTGCTCGATCTCGAGCACCTGCTCGAGGAAGGCCACGTCGGGATCGCGGCCGCGGGCCAGGCGGGCCTTCTTGGTCTGGCGGTAGGTGCGATCGATGAACACGCGCACGTCGACGTTGTCCAGGCTCGTGGTGTAGGTCCCCTCGGCCACCACCAGCGCGTAGGGTCCGCCGTCCACCGTCTCCTCGTCGACGCGATCCTCCTCGAAGTAGACCAGCGGCTTGGTAAAGGGCTTCCCGGTGCGCTGCCGCAGCAGGCTCAGGTGCTCGTCCAGCAGATCCAGCCTCACCTCGCCCATGCCCACCCAGGAGATGTCCTCCTGCCGGCGAGCGTGGTTCGACTTGGGGGGCAGCTTGAAGTAGTCGTCCTGCCCGAGCACCAGCGCCTTGCTCCCCGCCAGGATGAGATCCTCCGCGATGCAGTGGCCGATCTCCGACTTTCCGCTTCCCGATTCACCGGCCACGGTGACGGTCACCGTGCGGTCGTCGGCCAGCCGCGGCCGGATGGTCTCCAGGGCCTTCGCGGCGCCGGCGCGGTGATAGTCGGTGATCAGCAGCTTGTCTCCAATCATCTCGATCGTCTCCTTGCGATTCCAGGCGGAGGTCGATGGCGGCGCGGTGGCAGAGGGCCGGAGCCCGAGCGGCCGGGCGCCGCGGGGAGCATGGCGCGATGTGCCGCGGGTTTCAAGTCACGGGTTCGAAACCGGTGGCCACCGGGAGGCCGGCCACGCGCAGGTAGCGCAGAAACTCGTCAGCCTGGACATCCCAGTCGAGCACCTTGGTCAGCTCGGCCAGCCGGGCGGCGCGCTCGCGGCGGGCCTCGTCGTCTGCGAGCAGCTCGCGGATGCCGTCGGCCATGGCCTCGGCGTCCCCGGCCGGGAACACGATGGCCGCCTCCGGCACGTACTGCACGGCGAAGGGGATCAGATCCGACAGCACCACCGCCACCCCGGCCCCAGCCGCCTGGGAGGCCGACATGCCGAAGCCTTCCATCTCGGAGGCGCTGGCGAAGATGTCCGCCACCCCGAACATGGGCGCGAGGTGCTCGTCCGGAATGTAGCCGAGCAGGCACGCCTTCTCGCGCAGCACCGGATCCGCGCGCCGCTGCTGCTCGAGCTCCCGGTAGACGTCCGAGTCCTTGGGTCCGCCGCCGATGAACAGGTACACCTCGTCGAGCTCCGGGGCCACCTGCGCAAAGGCCGACAAAAGCAGGTCCTTGCGCTTGGTGTGATCCATGCGGCTGGTCTCGAACACGATCCGGGCCGCCCTGAGGCGATCGGCCGGCACCCCCGACTCCTCGGCCAGGTAGGCATAGGTGGGCGCGAGCTCCTCCTCCGAGTAGCGGCGAAACACCGAGCGATCCACGCACGGCGGGAAGTAGAAGATCCGCGGCAGATCCACGCCGAGGTGGGTGTGCAGCTTCTCGGCGATCTCCTCGCTGGTGGCCGCGAAGTACTGCGTCCGGTCGCACACGGCCCGCTCGTGATTCCGACGCTCGCAGAACTTGAGGTGGCGGACCTCTGCCAGGGGCTTGTCCTGGTAGTTCTCGGCCTTGAGGTCGCCCAGCGAGTGCGGGGTCCACACGTGACGGTCCACGTCGGTGAGCCCTTGTTCCAGGCGCTCGGTGAGCTCCAGCCGCTCCAGCACCCGGCGGCCCAACACGGGACACGCCCGCAGGGCGTGCAAGGCCGGGGCGGTGCCCTCGATGCGATCGCGCACCGCCGCCCGGACGGTCTGCGCCGCGGCGTCGGGGTCCCCGCCCCATCGCCCGGCCCAGGCGGCCACCGCGCGCCCGGCCCGCTCCTCCACGGACATGGAGCGGCTGCCGGTGCGATCGAGCACGAGCCGACCCAGATGGGAGGGGAGCTGCTCGCCGAGGGCGAGCCAATGCCGCTGCCGCCAGACCTCGTCGAGCGCGCTCGCCTCCACCTCCTCGCCGCAGGCCTGCTCGAGGACGTAATAAGCCACGTCGTTTTGCCAGCGCTCCACCAGGCGCATCCCCATCACGGCGGCGTCCCAGTAGTGGGTGTTCACCAGCTCGTAGACCTCCCAGGGCCTACACCCCCGCGCTCGGGCCTCCTCCCGGATGTAGGCGTCGAGCCAGTCCACCTCCTCGTCCAGGGCGATGGCGATGTCTTCCTTGCGGATGAACTCGTCGCCGCCCCCCGGGACGTACACGTAGCGCACGTTCTCGGACAGCAGCTCCGGGTCTTTGCGGAGCCGGTCGCTTTCGAAAAAGGGGAATCCCCCCCGGGCCACGATGGTGACGCGATAGCCGAGACGCTCCAGCGCCAGCGACAGGGAGTTGACGTAGAAGTTCTGTCCCCCCGTGTCCGGCGCGCCGCCCACGGGGATCTCCACCCCCGCGTAGCCATGGTTGGTGATCAGCATCAGATCCGGCCGATCGGATCGCGCGTCCCAGTGGTAAGCGTCGCTCATGCAGCTCCTCCAGACCGCGTCTTCATCGGGCGGCCGGCCCCAATATAACGCCTGTGGCGGCCAGATGGTACCGGGAGCTGGGCAGTGCGGGGGGCCGTCGCCCTTGACGCCCCTACGCCGACCCTGAATACTGCGTCCGTCCGCAGGGTAATGAGTTCCGTGAGCTTCGCATGAGTCATCTGCTCGACAGCGCGAGACTGGCCCTCTCTCCCCGATACCTTGCGCGCCGGCTCCCCGAGCCGTGGCAAGAGACCCTGACCCGGGGCGTGAACGAGGCCAAGCGGCGGAGCCTGGTGCTGGACCGGGCCCTCGGCCGCCCCACCGTGTTTCACGTCACCCACTGGAAGGCGGGGTCGCAGTGGGTCAAGGCGCTGCTCAACGGCCTGGCCTACCGGCGGGTGATGCCCAACCTGCCGCACCAGGAGCAGCTATTCAAACAGCCGCTGCTTCGCGGAGCCATCTACGCCGCCTCCTACGTGAGCCGGCCGCGATTCGAGTCCCTGGACGTGCCCGCGGACCACCGCGCCTTCGTGGTCATCCGGGATCTCCGCGACGCGCTGGTGTCCTACTACTTCAGCATGCGCTACAGCCACCCCCTGATCACGGACTACGTGCGCCAGCGGCGCCAGGACCTCCAGGGGGTAGCGGCCGAGGAGGGCCTGCTGCGGCTGCTCTCCGGTCCGCTGACGCATTTCGCGAAGATCCAGCGCTCCTGGCTCGACACGGGGGTGGAGATCCTTCGCTACGAGGATCTGCTCGGGGACACCGCGGCGGGACTGCGCCGCATGGCGCGGATCGCCGAGCTCCCGGTCTCCGAGCGCCGCATCCGTGCCGTGGTGCGGCTCAACGCCTTCGAGCGCATGAGCGGCGGGCGCCGGCGGGGACAGGAAAACCCCCACTCCTTTTTCCGCAAAGGGGTGGCCGGGGACTGGCGGGCGCACTTCACGCCGGCCATCACCCGCGCCTTCAAGGAGCGCTACGGCGAGCTGCTCGTCCAGACGGGCTACGAGACGGACCTCGACTGGTAGGTGGGGT
Source organism: uncultured Myxococcales bacterium (assembly GCA_964346625.1). Classification (GTDB taxonomy): domain Bacteria; phylum Myxococcota_A; class Polyangia; order HGW-17; family JAJRWW01; genus CAYFWA01. Next base: position 5,235 of record CAYFWA010000039.1, on the reverse strand, counting down.
GGGACAAAGGCACGGGAGCCCTACCGCGCGTACCAGTAGGGGAGCTGGGGTGGGGCCGTACCCTGCAGGCAGGGCATGGTGCCCTGACCCCGCACCTGGCAGCGGCCGGGGCGGTAGCGGTGGGAGGGGGTGTAAAACCCCTCGTCGCGCAGGGCCAGCTCCACGCGCAGGGCGGGGGCTCGGCCGGTGATGCGCCAGCGCCCGGCGTAGGAGTGGGTCTCGCCGTCACCTCCCACGATCACGGCCCGTCCGTTGGACAGAAACGAGAGCTGGTACCGCCGGGCGTGATCCTGCCACTTGCGAGACGCGTCGAGCAGCAACCGCCGCAGCGCGCCCCGATCCACCCCGGCGGACAGAGGCTCGAAGCGCGTGTGGCCGGGACGCCCCGGGGCCGCGGCCTTCGGCGCGAAGCGCCAGGTGGCGTGGATGCGGTAGCGGTGCTGGGCGGCGGGGGACTCGTCCCGGGCGTACTGGAGCGTGAGCCGTACCCGATCCTTCGGGCCGCACACCCAGACCCAGCGGGCCTGGGGCACGATGCCCTCGGTGACCCGCTGCCGCCGGGGGAACACCGAACGCCGCGCCACCTCGCGCAGGCTCGCCGCGAACCGCCGCGCCGTGCGGTAGAAGCGACGCCGCGCCGCGTCGCGGTCCCCGAGCCCTTCCCGATCCAGCTCCACTCGGGTCAAGGTGGCCGCTCCCGTGCCCCCGGGGGGGCGCCCCACGAAGATCCGCCCGCCCGCGAACTTGACCCCATACAACGCCGGAGGACGAAAGCTCACGATGTGGTTCCGGAGGTTCACCACCACCATGTCCCGGGCCTGCAGGTGCTGGATCACCTGGCCCAGCGTCATACCGGGGCGCAGATCCCACGGGATGTTGCAGGGCGTCCCGGACCGACGGACGGGGGGACGCGCGAAAGACGACGTACCGCGGGCCGCGCGATGCCCCCGGCGGGCGGGGCTCGCCGGCGCGGACCGATCCGCCGCGGGCGGTCCGAGGCCGGCCCCGCGGGCGAGCCCCTCGAGCGCCGAGGTGGGGGCCACCCGGCCGTGTCGACCGTTGGAGCCCTCGTCGGTACACCCACGGGCCCCGTTGCAGGCCGCGAGCGACAGGCAACATGCGCCGTAGAGCCATCCTCCCCGCGCGGCACCGCGCCCCGTGAGCCCCGTGGCTGGCCTCCGCCCCTGCGCCGCCGCTGTCCGACGCCGTCCGTTACTGGCAGGTGCCCGCATCACAGGTCTGGCCGCTCCCGCAAGGAAGTCCCTCGCAGTCCGGATCGGCGCAGTCCGCCAGCTCGTCCTGGTCGTCGTCGACGCCGTTGTCGCACTGCTCGTCCGGGTACGGGGGAGAGGCCTCGGTGCGCAGGAGCCACGTAAGGTTCATTTTGTAATTTTACAGTCGATCATGGCGGAAAGCCAGGGGGGAGCGCTTCGATGACCCGCCGGGCCTGCGCGCAAGGGGGCATCGCGTAGGCGGGAGTCAGAACGCGAACTTCGCCTTGCCGAACACCACGGTGCCGCCGGCGGCCGGGTCGCCGAACTTGGTGTGGGGCTTGCCCAGCATGATCAGGGCACCGCCGCCCATCTCCACGCCGTAGCCCACGCTGTAGGTGATCTGGGGAAACAGCGTCATGTTGAAGCCGTTGCCCGTGAAGGCGTGGTGATACCGACGACGGCGGCGGCCCACGGTGGGGTCGTTCTGGCCGGGCGCCTGCACGAACTCCTCGATGTAGACCCCCGTGAGATCGAGGATGAAAAACAACCGCATCAGCAGCTTGCCGCTGAGGAACTTGAGGTCGATGCCGGCCACCAGGTAGTCCCCCAGCCGCGGGCGCAGGTACTCCTTGGCGCACAGCCGGCCGTCCCCCTGCCCGGTGAGCACGCCGCAGCCGAGCAGCACGCCGTCCAGATCGTCCTCGCCGTCGTTGTTCGTGTCCAGATCGGCGAAGCCCCGGGTGGGCACGAAGCTCGGGTGCATCCAGTCTCCGGCGCCGAACTCGTCGGGGAAGCCGTGGATCCACTGAACGTTCATGAACACGTACTTGTTGAAGGTGTAGTCGAAGCCGAGCACCCACTTGGCGAAGGGCCGGCTCTCCACGATGGTGGGCGGCGTGCCGCCGGACACGCCGTCGCCCTCGTAGTCGTACTCCCCGTCCTCGATGACGGGCATGTCGTTTTGGAAGATGGGCATCACCACCTTCTGGGGAAAGATCACCGCCAGCTCGAACCAGAACCCGATGCCGGCGCCCTTGGCGGCCTTGCCCAGGGGGATCTGCCCCGCCCAGTCGAAGCCCAGCACGTGCATGCGCGGGTACATCAAGGCCGTGCGCGCGTCCACCATGCGATCCACGCCGAAGGTGCGCTCGATGTAGGGCTGGGGCTGTCCGCTGCGGCCGTAGTAGTAGCTCAGCGAAAAATCCATGGTGGCCACCTTCCCCGCCAGCTTGAAGCCGAGCTGGGAGTTCTCGATCTTGGTCTCGGGAAGCTCGGGGATGGCCTCGGTCACCACCGTGGGCCCCTGCAGGAACACGGCCCCGTCGCGCTCCACGTGGAGCCGCCGGCGGATGTCGTCCTCCACGATGGGGATCCGATCCACGCCCTTGACCGCCAGGGCGGCGCTGCCGGGGAGCAGGTTGGGCTTGAAGATGGGGACCCAGACCAGCGACACGATCAAGTCCTTCCAGAAGTTGTAGTCCACCTTCACCATGTTGTTGGACACGCGGTCCCCGAAAAGCAGCCGATCCTCCAGATCCAGGGGGTTGAGGTTGGAGGTGGGGTTGAACATGTCGGCCCGGCCCCAGGTGACGATCTGCTTGCCGATGCGGATGTCGAGGCCCTTAATCAAAAAGCCCGTGATGTCGAAATACAGCGCGTGGGCCTCCAACCGGAAGGGGTCGATGCGCTCGCGCTTGGCCAGGTTGTCCACCGACGTGAGCCCGCGGCTGAATCCGGTCCACACGAAGTCCACCTCGGCCACGCCCTTGTACTGGCCCGAGCGCACCGTGAAGCGCATCCGGGCGATGTTTTCGTTGCGGGCAAAGCCGCTGTCGATCTCGTTGAGGCTCCGGCTGCCGTGGCAGTAGAAGCTGGAGCCCCGGGCGCACCAGAAGGGGTTGATCTTCGGCAGCGCGTAGCGCGTGTCCGAGCTCAGAAAGCCCGACAGAACGGTCTTGATGCCGATGTCGTCCCCTTCCCAGTCGGCACCCCCTCCGCCCCAGTCATCGTCGTCTCCCCAGTCATCGGCGAGTGCCCGTTGCCCGGGGGCCAGGGACACGAGCAGCAGCGGGACCAACAGCAAGAACCAGCGGAGCCTCCGGCGGGTGTGCATCTTCGGTTTTCTCCGGTATCAGCTTGCAGGTTTCGGCGATTTGAAGTGACCGTGTCTGAAGACGAGCGGGTCTTCGTAATTCAGAAGTCAGACGAGCGGGTCTTCGGGTGACGGGAGCCGGGGTCGAACGCGGGCGGCCCGCAGTCGGTCAGTTGGCCGCTCGGTAGAGGTGTCTCACCGAGAACACCCGGTCCGGATAGCCCTTGTTGTACAACATCCGGGGGTGGATCTTCATCTCGGAGACCAGGTTGCCGCGGGTGTGCTCGATCATCCGGATGAGCATGGGGTTGCAGTGGCTGTTGTCACTGCGGCACTTGTACTTCTTGAACTGCTGGGTCTTGAACTTCTTGCCGTGCCGGTTGAAATACTGGATGGTCTCCACCAGCTCGATGTCCTTGCGGATGGCCATCTTCACGTGCTTGTAGGGCGGGTGCTTGCCCGGCTTGGCCTTGCAGTCGATCCACCACACGCGACTGTCCTCACGCATCAGGTTGCAGTCGTAGTAGGGCGTCCACTTGCCGATGGCCATGTCGTCGTAGGTGAAGCCGGAGCCCTGGAAGCCCTGGTTGCGGACGTGGCCCGCGATGCGCCGCACCTTGCGGTAGGCGGGCAGGTAGATGTACATCACGCTCTTGGACTGCACCAGGATGTGCATGCCCTTGATGTCGCCGGGATACAGCATCTTGATCAGGCGCTGCCCCCCCGGCCGGGTGATGGTCTTGAAGATCACCTTGGTGTTCTTGCGCCCGGGGTGCTTGACCTTGAGCAGGAGCTTGAGGGTGAGATCCTTGAAGTTGTTCTGCTTGTTGTCGTACTTCGCCAGGATTGCGTTGCCCTTGGCGTCCGCCCACAGGGGGGCCGGCGCCGCCAGCAGAGCCGAAATCATCAGGATGGGGGCCAGGACTCTCACGATTGTGTCTCCTCCGTGTTTTCTAGATTCGCCGAACGATACCAATTGACACGCCGAAACCAGAGGCCGGGCGCCGGCCCCCGTCCGTGACCGTTGCACGCCGGCAGTCCTCGACCGGGTCAGACGGCGTGGGCCACGAGGGCATTCACTGCCCGCACGCCTCGAACGTGCGGGCCGAGCCCCACCGGGGCCGCGTAGACGCTGGCGGGATTGCGGCGTTGAATCTGTCAGCTCGTCTCCTTGGTGGGGGCGGGCGCCAGCTCGGCGGCCGCCTCCCGCTCTTGTAGCTCCGGGCTCTCCTCGATCCGTTGATAGTAGACCCGACGCCCGGCGCCCGCCGGGATCACCACGAAGGTCACCACCGCCGCCATGAGCATGGCCACCGCGATGAGCACCCCCAGGGCCTTGGTGGGCGCGGACTCTCCCAGGGCCAGCACGGCAAAACCGGCGCACACCATCAGCGCGTTGGCCAGGATCCCGCCGCCCGACTCCCGGGCCGCCTCGCGGGCCGTGGTGGTCCACTGGTGGTCACGAGGCCGCTGCCACCAGCTCAGAAAATGGATGGCGTAGTCGATCCCCACGCCGATGGCGATGCCCGCCACCATGGAGGTGGAGATGTCCAGCGGCTTGCCCACCAGGCTGAGCCCCCCGAACACCGCCACCAGGGTCAACCCCGCCGGTAGCAAGGCGAGGAACCCGGCGTACAGCGACCGGAACATGATCACCATCACCAGGAACACGATGCCCAGCGACACCAGCAGGCTGTAGACCTGATTGCGCTCCACCGAGCGGGCCAGCCCCCGCAGCACCACGGGCATGCCGCTCACCGTGGGTCGGATGCGGATCGCCTCGGGCCGTGACGGGGTGGGCGCTCGCGCCGCCTGGGCCACCTGCCCTGCCTCGGCCGGAGCAGCGTCCGACGCGTCTGGCGCCATGTCCCGCTCGCCGCCCTCGCCCCCCCCCACTCCGGTATCCCACTCGTCCCCCTCGCCTGCCCC
>CAYFWA010000038.1:4178-19659 GCA_964346625.1 uncultured Myxococcales bacterium | reverse complement strand
CGCCGGTTTCTTCTTGGTCGACGCTGTTTTCTTCTTGCCCACCTTTTTGGTCGACGTCGCCTTCTTCTTCGCGTTCTTCGCGCGGCCGCGCTCCGAAGCGCTCTTTTTCTTGCCGGAGGTGTCCTTGCTGACCCTACGTCCCCCGGCCGCGGACCTCCTCTTGGAAGTCTTTGTTTTACCGGGCTTTTTGCTTGCGCTCTCCTTTGATGACGTGGTGACGTTCCGGCCAGTCTTGCTGGGCGCAACCTTGACGCGAGTCGCCATGAGTCCACCTCCGTACCCCATGGTTGCTTGCAAGTCGTCGTAATAGCAAGAACTTTCCGAATTATCGTGTAAAATGGCTTCGAAAGGATCGCACGAAGGCACGGATTCGGCCCCACACGGGCCCACACTGACAGTGGATGACGCAACTCCTTCGGAGTATTAAACTATCCGAGGTCCTGCGTAGGAGGAACCGTCGTTGGCGGAGCTGACCCTGGAGCTTGGTGCGGAGAACCGCGGCTACGCGTGTCGCTGCTGCGGTGAGCGCTCCGAGGTGGTCTATGGCCTGGTGTATCACGAAGGAGACGCCCACGCGGTGTATTTGGCCGGCTGGTCCGAAGGGCACCGGGACGAGGGCGTCCGCATGGTGATCTCCATCGGTGATTGGGGAGAGGAATCCAGCCCAGCGGACCGGGTGGCGGTGGGCCTGTGCTGCCTGCTGCAAGGCCGTCAGGTGACCTTCAACGTGGTCTCCCCGCACCAGTCTCCCTGGGGCGACTACGCCTACCTCGGAGCCATGCTGTCGCAAGACGACGCCCTGGGACACCCCTACCTACAAGCGTTTGTCGACGTAGCCCGCCAGGTGGTCCAGGACGACCCGCGGGTGCGGGAGTTTCTGAAACGCGGTGGCTCTCGTCCTCAATCGTAGCGGGCGTGACAGGCGTGCTCCATGGCCCGCAGGGTCTGGAGTCGGGACTCCAGCGACTCGCTTTCGCCCTGGGCCACCGAGGCCTGGAAGCGCTCGAGCTCGTCCCGGAACTCCTGATAGGCCGGGTCGTCGACCTTGGCGAGCTCGCACATCCGATCGGTGTCGGCCACGAAGCGCTCCACCATCTGCACCGGCGGGGGATGTCCCTCCTCTACCATGGCTCGCATGGCCTTGAACGTCCGCCTCATGCGCTTTTTCAACGGCTTGAACTTCAGCTCACCGGCGGGAACCGCGGGGGAGTCCCGGCGATGAACCTTCAGCTTCTGCTCGAAGGCGATCCCTTCGGGACCAGGGGACAAGGAGATCTTGATCCGCTTGATCTGTTCGAGGGAAACGGGGGTGCCACCAAAATCCAGCTCCCCAGCCTCCAGCCGCTCGGCCAGGCGGCGCAAGGCGAGCGCGGCCTCCTGGGGGCTCAATCCAAAGCGTGCTTCCTCTTGTTTTTCCGACATGATCGACGGCCTCGTCTGCTGGGTTGGAGCGGTTCGCCGATCCGCCCCACGTTATGATCACTGACCCGACGCGGTGCCGGGCGCGGAGGAGCCGCTCGCGGGCGAGATCTCGGGACCGCCGGCATTGGGCTTGATCTCCAGCTCTGCCGGGGCAGAGACCTGCATCTGGTCACGCCACTTGAGCTTGAGACTCAGCTCCCCCTTCTTCGCTTTCTGCTTGGCCTCCAGTTCGAGGGTCACCACGCTGGCCGGCGTGAGGGAAAGGGACCGTTCCCCCAGGACCAGCGATACTCCGCCGGCCTTGAGACCGGACACCAGGTCCTCCAGCCGAGCGATGGCCTCGGCCAGCTCCAGCTTTCCTTCGTACTCCACCGCATTTTTGTCACTCGACATCATCGACTCCTTTTTCATCTCGGAGCTGCTCGTCAAGCCGGATCGCGGAGCGCCCGGCGCGTTTCCTCTCTCAGCTCGTTTGCTCCCCAGGACCGCCAACAGGTCAGGCCAGCGACACCAGGAGCTCCACCAGGTTCTGCGCGTCCACCAGCGGCGCGCTGCGGGCCGTGCAAAGCCGGGCCCGGATCACCTCCACCCCTTGCGCGCGAACCTGCTCGAGGTCGCTGGAAGTGAGCGTCTCGGAATCCTCATCCACCAGCACATACCCCAGCAGCTCGGACGTTGAAGCCTGATCTCCACCGCTTTCACGCAGGGTATTCACCAGGGTGCGCACGGCTTCGGGCAGTCGCAACCCCCGCATCTCCGGATCCTGGCCGGTGTTCGGGATGTAGACCTTCGGGACGCTTCGACGGGCCACGGCCCGGCCCACGCCGCGCACCATCAGATTGGGCAACAGGCTGGTGTAAAAGCTGCCCATGGGATAACAGATCAGATCCGCGCGCTCCATCAGCGCCTCCACCTTGGCGCGGAGCTCGGGCACCGCTGGCTCGGGTTCCCGGAGGCGTCGAGTGAGAAACAAGCGACGGATGGGGGATGGCAGGGGCGGCACCTCCTTACCGGTGAGCCGATGCTGACCCACCACCACGGAGCCGTCCTCGAGCTCTGCGGCCAGGTGCAACGGCGCCGAGGTGGTGGGGCGAACCACCCCCCTCACCTCCACCAGCCGTGAGAACAAGAAGATCACGGGATCGATGTGGCGATTCTGGGACAGGTAACCGCCGCACAGAATCAAATTGCCCACGTTCGCCCCTCGCAGATCGAAGGACGGTGGCATGCGCTCCTCGAAAAAGCGCAGGTAGCTGCGAATGATCTTACGCATGGGATCGGGGACGGCACGGATCCGCCGATCCTGCCCCACCACCATCCGGTGCAGGCGCTCGCGCAGGGCCTCCTGGGTTTCGTCCTCCGGGTAGCGATAGGCGAACAGATCGAAGATCTCCGGCTGCCCGCGGACCGTCTGGTCCGCCAGGGCCATGAGGCGGTTTCTCAGATCCCCCACGGCCAGCATCCGAAAGGCGCGCCGCAGCTTGGCCGAGGAGCCCCCCGAGTCGAAGGGCGTAATCAGGTGGATGGAGTTGTGCGTATAGCGAATGAGCCTGCGGCTCGTCTCGCGCAAGGCGGTGCCTCCGGAGAAAAACAGGATCCGGGGACCGAGCTCGGGGGCCTTTTCGTGGCGAGCGAGTCGCAGGGGATCCGGCAACCGCACCGCGCGGGTGACTTGCAACGTGGTCATGGGTTCGGGGAGGCCACCGGTTTCAAACCCGTCGAACCGGGCATCTCGCCCGACCGCAGGTAGGCGAGGCATTGATCTGCGGCGCGCTCGAAGTCGGCACCGCCCGAAAACTCGAAGACCTCGGCGACGTCCAGGGCTTCCTGATACAGGGCGGGAGGGATCTCCGGTGTCTGGAATCCGTCGGCAGACTCGTAAAACAACCCCACCGACTTCATGAAGGCCGGCAGCAGGTCTTCCCGCTGGCGCAGGCTCACCCGGCGCACCACGAGGGGCGCGTCGTTGGGCTCCCAGTTCAGCAGCACCAGCGCCTCCATGGGACCCGCGAGCCGAAACCGGCCGGGCCCAAAGCACTGATCGATGAAGCAGTCGTACTTCTGCTCGAGGCTCCACAGCGCGTCGGGGGACAAGCCCTGAAGCGCCCGTCGCTCCGCCGCAGGCATCACCGAGCGCAGGGACGGGTTGTTGAGCACCGTGCCGGGATTGATCCGGGGCAGCTTGGGCACGCCGACCATCCGCAAGCGATCCTCCTGGCGTCGAATCATGAGGCGGTCGTTGGAGACGAAGGTGGCGCCGCGATCCATGATGTGCAGCGCCAGCGTGGACTTACCTCGACCGGAGAGCCCCGCGAGCGCCATGCCGCGGGTGCCCCGTAGCACGGCCGCGGCGTGGCCCAACAGGTAGCCCTGGTCGAGGGTGCGCTCGATGAAGCGGTTGTTGATGAAATTGATCACCTGGTTGTCGTTCTCTACGCAGGGCCCCACGGCCAGGTGACGCCCCCCCCCGAACAAAAAGAGCATACCGGTGAGGCGCTTGCGCACGATCCGGCCATCGGGAAGGTCCACCCACTCTTCTTTGCGCTTGTGCTTGCCCGGATCGGGCGGCTTCAGCGTGAACTCCAGCGGGAGCGCGGGGGCCGGGGCCTCGAGGGCCGTGATGCGAATCTCGGGCTCCTGCGAGCCATGCCCCAGGAAGTCCTTGTAGTAGTACGCCAGCTTTTCCAGGAGCCGGCGGGAGTTGGAGCGCACCTCGAGGGCACAGTCCTCGAAAAGGAGGTCCAGGCGCTCGGACGTCTGGTGGCCGCCGCGCAGGTGGTCCATCCAGGCCTGCAACGATTCACCGGTCATGGCGAACCCTCCCGAGGGCAAATTCCGCCACCCGCGGCGCGAGATCCACCCCCCCTCCCTCCAGCATCCCCCGAAAGCCGCCAAAAGCCGAGACCTCGAAAACAATGGGACCCTTTGGGGTCATGGCCACGTCCACGCTGCACAGCTCGAGCCCGAAGGCCGCCTGGGCCCGCTGGGCGAGCGCGAGGATGTCCGGAGAGGGGGCGTAGGGCTCGTAGCGCCCCCCGTCCCGCGTGGTGGTGTTCCAGGAGCCCTCGTCTCCCACCCGGGCGTAGGCTCCCACGAACGCTCCGCCGAGGAACGTCAGGCCGAAGTCCTGCCCCGCCAGGTCCATCATCTGCTGGATGTACAGCACGCGGTGCCCCTCGGCCTGATAGGCCCGAATCCGTTCCCGGGGATCCCCCTGGTTGCTGATCACCTCCATGCCCTGCGCCTTGGTGGAATAGAGCGGCTTGAACACCGCCCGGCCATAGCGTTCGACGGTGGCCACCGCCTGCTCCAGGTCCTCGGTCACCACGGTGGGGGGCATGGCCACGCCGTTGAGCCGCAGCGTAACGGTGCAGCTCAATCGATCGATCACCCGCGCGATGCGGACCGGATCGGCGATCACGGGCACCCCCCTTTCTTGCACGTAGCGCAGCACCTCGAGCCGATCGAGATGCCGGGGGGTATAGCGACGCCCGAGCTTCTTCACGATCACGGCATCGAGCTCGAGCAGATCGAGCTCGCCGTGCATCACGCGGCCGCGCCCGAGCTCCAGCGACACCCGGCCGAGGTCCACGACGATCCGCTGGCCCGTGCGCTGCTCCACCGCGTCCGCCAGCCGCTCGGTGGACCAGGCGCCCGGATTGCCGATCACCGCAATTCGTGTCATGCCGCTCTCCTCGTGGCCGCTCAGTAGATCAGGACGTCTTCGGGGAAGTGGAAGGCGTCCCAGGGCAGGGGCCGATGCCCATTCAGCTTCTCCAGCAGGTACACGGCGCGACGGAGCATGTTCCGCGCGAAGACGCGATCCGACTCGAAGCGCGTGCTGGTGACAAAGCTGCGCACGAGCCCCAGGGCCATCCTCGCCGCAAAGCTGCGATCCCGCCGCTGCGTGGCGAACTGCTGAGCAAAGCGGTAGCAACGAAACACCGACTCGTTCATGGCTTCCCGCAGCTCGACGTCGAAGACCGGCAGACGGAAGATGGAGACCATGAACACCGTGACCATGTGGACGTAGTCCATGTCGCGACTGCGGTACAGATCGATGAAGTGTACGCGTTGACCCGCGAGATCGAAGATGATGTTGTCGATGTTGAAATCTCCGTGGCCGAACACCGAAAAGGGGCACTGCAACTCGTCGTCCAGTGCTCGACTCTGCGCGATGAGTTGGGGCAGCTCGGGAATCCGCAGGACGCCAATCTGCCGATCGGGCTCCCGCAGGAAGGGATGGACCCGCGCCGCATCCTCCAGCCGGGCGGTTAGCTGCTCCAGAAACCGGGGCGGCACCGGGGTCGGCTCGGCGGTCTGGTTCCAGATCGCGGTCAGGGTGGACTCCAGCAAGGACTGGGCCCAGGCGAGCCGTTGAGACTCTCCGCTGAGCAGCAACTCCTGAAAGGTCCGCCCCTCAAGATACTCGATGAGCAGGGCCGCGTCTCGATCGTTTTCCTGGTACTCCACCACCCGCGGAGGCAGCCCCGGCAGGATGCGCTCCCAACGCTCGATACCCTCCTTCTCCCGCCGGATTTTGTCCCGATCGCCCTCCTTGTAGATCACGCCGGGGGTGGGGCTCTCCTCGTCGGCCGGATCGTGGATCTTGCCCACGCGGCAGCCGCTGCGGGTCCCCCAGATGCCCTCGAAGTCCAGGCTCGCCGGGTCGTCGCCCTCGGTGGCCATGCGGTCCATGGCGTCGCGCACGGCCTGGTACTGGTGATACTTGAGGCGTTCCCCCATCTTCGCGAAGATGATGGCCTCCCCCACGTTCTTGAGGCAGTCGCCCATCCGCTCGAGGTAGTGGAAGATGAACAGCGAGGTCACCAGCTCTGGCACCTCCCGCCCGAGGGCCATCTCGGCCAGAATCCGCTCGAACTTCTGTTGGTACAGATCGTCGAGCCGCGCCTCGGCCCGGCACACCTCGATGGCCGCCGCGGTGTCCCGCTCGTGCACCGCCGGCAGCACGCGGCGCAAGGCCCCGATGGTGGTTTCGAAAAAGGGGCCGTAGGCGTAGCGATGAAAGAACCGCGAATCGTCGAAGTGCTCGAGCTGCCCCATGACGTTCACGCAATGATCGGCGATGCGCTCGAGGTTGGTGGCCACCAGCCCCACGGAGCGGAGCTGGTCCGTCTCGGCCTTGTCCAGATCGCCGTGGCGGCCCAAAAACTCGAAGATCTTGTTTTCGATGACGCTGCGCAGGTGATCGATGTAGTCGTCGCGCTGCGACACCTGGCGGCGCGCCGGCAGGCTGGGAACGTCCAGCACCTGCTGGGCCCGCTCCACCTGCTTGATGACCTCCAGGGTGAGAAACCGCAGGTTCTTTTCGATGGTCTGCTCGATGGCCAAGGCGACTCTCCCGCGCAACGTACCCAGTCCCCGCACCCGTGACCGGGCGACGGGCTCGGGGCGCCGCTACTCCTCGCTGGCGTGGATGAGCAGCGGCTGCTGCACGGACTGGGCGTCCTTTTCCTTCCAGCCGATTCGAAGATCCACCTTCACGCGACCGTCCTTGCGGCGGGCCTTCACCTCGAAGTCGAGCAACCCCTCGGGCCGCAGCACCATCTCCTGATCCCCCCAGCAAAACAGCAGCCGACCGGTGCGAAAACCAGCGGCGATGCTCTCGAGGTAGGTGACGATGGATTCGGTATCCTGCAGCGATTCGTACTCGAACTCTCCTGTCTTTTCTTTGGGCTTGGACATGCTGCACTCATCCACCCGGCCTCCGGCGGTACCCCGCGGTCAGCCCAGGCGATCCTTGTATTGTCGAATGACCCGCGGCCGCAGCGCGTCGGCCACGATTAGCTGCTTACGGATGTTCAGGTCTTCCCAGGGGGGCTGCAACCCCACCTCCCGCCGCGCCTTGGCCGGATCCTGGTAGCGGGGCTCCTTGACCTTCTCGCCCAGGTGGCAGTCATCGCCCATGGTCAGCAGCACGGGCCGATCCCGGTGCGGCGCCCGCTGGTTCTGGCGATTCACCACGTCGATGAGAAAGGGGGTGTATTCAAAGGACTGGGGATTCCAGACCTCGATGGCGTCCACCGGCAGATCGTCGAGCAGGATGGGCCAGAACTGCTCCGGATGGGGGATCACCACGCACGCCCCGAGACGCTGCCCCTCCTCCATGACTTCCTCGGTCCGATAGAAATAATCCAGCGCAAAGCCACGCTTCACCAGCTTCTTGACCGCCTGGATGAAAAGCTGCACGTGATCGATGAGCCGATCGTCGAACTGATCCCGCAGCGCGTCGAAGTAGTTGCGCAGGATCTTGTTCTTGATCATCTGCGCCGGCGTGGTGGCCTCGAACTGGTCGAGAAGCTGTCGGATGCGGCACACGTGGATCCGGGTAAACTCCACCAGCGCCTCGTCGGCGCCGGATCTGCGCGCGGCCTCCTCCAGCCGCTTCTCGTGCTTGGGGTCGAGAAAGGAGCCGATGAGATCCAGGAGTTGGGTCTGTCGATACTTGCGGGTGTGCTCGAGCATCGCCCGAAACACCCCGGCGCGCTCCTGCAGCCGCTTTGTGCTGAAGTGAAAAAGGAGCTGCACCTTGCGCCGGAAGCTGGCGCTGTAGCAGTCCACCTCCACGCCGGTGTAGCGGCCGTCGTAGGTCATCAGCTCGTTGTGCTGGGTAGGGATCACGAGCTCGGCGTCCCGGTTGGGAAAGGTCGCCTCGATCCGGGCCCGGATCAGCTCCATGGGGATGAACTCCGGGTGCCAGTGCACGGCGAGCATGCTGCGCTGCCTGGGGTAGACCTGGACGGGAGTGCGGATGCGCTCGGCCTGAGCGGCGGTCAGCTCGGTGGAGGTAATCAGGCGATAGATCCGGACATCGTCCTCGGTCACGTCCAGCGGGAGGTCGTCGAGGTGCTCCAGGACCGGATCCCGCGTGCGGGCGCGGCCGGCAGGGGTGATTCGTTGCAGATTCGACATGAGCTAACGGCTCCTCACGGCTATTCGATGCGATGGGGGCTCAACGGTAAACGTGAGGGTCATCCAAGGTTTTGCAAGTAAATCCAAGCAGGTAATTCTCTTTCCTCTTCCTCCTCGACACCGGCGGTGACACCGTGACGGTACCTGGGATCCCCAGCATTCTCCTGGAGAATTATTACGAAACAATGAGCATCTGTGCGTTCGGTGACGCTTGTGTCCCGGCGAAAACGGTCGGATGAGCCGAACCCGGGGATCGGCATTTCCTCCGAGCGAGGACCGCCGGGATCCCGCCCGGGGCCCCGAGGCCCCGGCTTAGGAGGCTGGTCAAAATAATCTGCGCAGTCGGGACGCCGATCCATCCCGGCTGGCTGCGTTGCTCATCGGTTAAATATCGCGCAATATTCGCCCTCTTCGCGCCTTGCCAGCCGGGCGCCTCGGCGCCCTGAACTGGACACCTTATTCGTGACCGGGGCCTTAGGGTTGTCCGAAGGGCGGTCCTTACTCTATTGTGCTCGCAGTATCGGAGGAGGCGATATCCGGTCCCTGGCCGGTTCCGCTCTTCGATCCGGTCCCCGATTCGCTCTTTTTTTCGGATCGGCGAGCTCGACACGGACGCCCCGCAGATGGATAGCCACGATCCCAAAAGCCTGCCCGACACTGGCGCGCCGGAGCCCCTCCTTTGCCCCGAGGACTCGCTGGTGGGGACCGTGCTGGCGGATCGCTTCCTGCTCAAGCGCTGCATAGGCGCCGGCGCCGTGGGCGAGGTCTACCTCGCCGAGCACCTGGTGCTCGGCGTGAGCTACGCCGTAAAGGTGCTGCGGGAGGACTTCGCCGACGACGAAGAAATGGTGGAGCGGTTCCGACGAGAGGCCTACGCGGCGAGCCGTCTGCATCACCCCCACATCGTCCAGACCCACGACTTCGGCCGCACCGAAGACGACGACCTCTACCTCGTCATGGAGTACGTGGACGGGGTAATGCTCCGTCACCTGATCGACGAGCACGCTCCCGCCCCCCTCCCCCTCAAACGAGGCCTGACCGTGCTCCACCAGCTCGGCAGCGCGCTGCAGCAGGCCCACGAGGCGAGCATCGTCCATCGGGATCTCAAACCCGACAACCTGCTGCTCGCCACCGGCCGCGACGGGCAGGACGTCGTGAAGGTGCTCGACTTCGGCCTGGCCAAGGTGCTCGAGGACGACCAGAGCCCCATCACGCGGCTGGGGCAGGTGTTCGGCTCCCCGCAGTACATGTCGCCCGAGCAGGCCCGCGGCGCCCCGGTGGACACCCGCAGCGACATCTACAGCTTCGGCGTGCTGGCCTACGAGGTGCTCTGTGGACGTACCCCGTTTCGTTACGCCAGCGTTCCCCACCTGCTGATGGCGCACATGGAAGAGGACCCGCCCGCGTTCTCCGCCGTGCGGCCGCAAGATGCGCCGCCGTTGCCCGGCCCGCTTCAGGCCGTGGTGCTGCGCTGCCTGGAAAAAGACCCCGACGCACGACCCCAGACCATCGTCGAGGCCTGCGAGGTGCTGCAGGCCCAGCTCGAGGAGCTACCCGCCACCGGGCAGCGCGCCATCCCCCAGGACCTGGAGCGGGTGATCCGTGACACGGGCGTGGACACCTCCACGCCGGAGAGCCCCTTGGCGGCCCTGAGCCAAGCCCAGTGGCTCCCCGAAGGACAAGCAGCCACGCTGCGCACCATGGACGCTCCCCTGGAGGCCCCCAGCGCCCGACCCTCGGACCCGGCCTACCGCGAGTGGTACTGGGGTCAGGCGGTCAAGCTCGCCGTCCAGCTCGCCGAGCTGCTGCTGGCCAGTGAGGTGCTCGGCGAGCGCGCCCGCGCCGAGGGGCTGGGACCGATCATGGCCGAAGCCTCCAAGGCCGAAAACCGCTCCATCGAGGCCCAGGCCGAGGTCGCGCTGACCGAGGCCGCGCTGGCGGACCTGGAGGCCGACGCAGATTCGGTGGAGCGCGATCTCCGCTACGCCATCGTAGACCTTTCCATGACCTTGGGTACGGCCATGGATGCGGCCACGCGGGATCCCGACCGCGAGGCGGACCTCAAGGAACAGGTGGCCCAGCTCGAGCAGAACCTGTCGGCTCATCTTCAGGACAAAGCCGCCCGCCTGGCCGATCTCGAGCGACAGCTCGAGCAGCGCCGCGACCGGTTGCTGCAGCGACATGCCGCCCAGGTCGACCGAGAGACCGCGCTCATGGCGGCGTTGCAACAGGTCCGTCCGGATCCCCTCCCCTCCGTGCTCCGCGCCCAGTACCAGCAACTGAGTCAGTACCTCAAGAGCCTTCAGGCTCGGTGATAGCTCAATAAATATAGGCTGTTAAGGCGCAACTGCCAACTGCGTCTTGGGGTTGACCGGCGCGCCCATAACATGTAACTTGTTATCTGCTTCCGTATAGAGAGCTACACGATCAGCACCCGTCCAGCCCGCTCACGAGCGGAGCCAGACCGCGGGGACGAAGAGATGCGCATCAGCGAGGTCACCGAGCGGACCGGGGTCTCCCGGGAGCTCATCCACCACTACCTGAGGCAGGGCCTGCTGCCTCGCCCCGAGACGCGGGCGCAGTACAGCGAGTCCCAGGTGCGCCTGCTGCAACAGATCAAGGTGCTGCGCGAGGAGCACCACCTGCCGCTGGAGACCATCCGCTCGGTGTTCGACTTCTTCGGTCGCGACGCCGACCGCATCGAGGCCCTCACGCTGGCCGACTCCTTCGCCAACCGGATGGCGCGGCTCACCGACCGCGGTGAGGCCCTCTCGTCTCGGACCCTGAGCCACGAGAAGCTGGCCCAGGCGGCCGGCCTCACGCCCGCCGAGCGGCTCGACCCCTACCTGCAAGCGGGCCTGATCCGTCCGCTGGGAACAAACGGCGAGCGGCGCTACTCGGCCTACGACGCCCGCGTCCTGGCGGTGTGCGAGCGGGCCCTGGCGGTGGGCGTGCCCTTCGAGTCGCTGCGCACCATCGCCTCCTTCGTGCGCGTAGCCTTCGACCTCGAGCAGCCGGCCCTGCTGCCCACGCCAGGGTCGGGGGACGGGGACGCAGACGGCGACGACGAGGGGCTCCTCACCGACGCGGTGGTGCGGCTCGAGCTCGTCATCAGCTTCATCCAGAGCTTGCTGCAGGGGCTCATCGCCCACCGGCTGCGCGATGGAGCCACGCTCGAGCCCCGGGATGACCGTGGCCTGGACGCCCTGGTGTATCGCCCCAGCGACCTGTTCGTGGACCGGCATGGCCTCACCGCCGCCATCGACGCGGCCCAGTCCCGGCTCCACGCCGACGCGCAGACGCCGCGCCCCTGGCAACGGACCGTGAGCCTGCTTTTGCACGCGGGGCGCTACCGCGAGGCCCTCTTTTTCGCGGAGCAAGCCCACGAGCGCTGGCCCGACCACGAGGCCGTGACCGCCCAATACGGTCGGGCCCTGCTGCTGCTCGGCCGCACGCAGCGAGGGCTCGCGCAACTCGAGGACGCCGCCCCCCCCGCGGATCGGATCCTCGCCCTGCTCGCCCGGGTGACGCTGCTCGGAGAGCAAGACGGCCCCGAGCTGTCCTCCCTCACCGCGGTGCCGCGCGCGTTGCGTGCGGCGCTCGGCCAGGTCGAGCAGCCCCCGGGCGAGCAGAACCGGGAGACCGCGCGGGCCGCGCGGGCCGCGCGGCTGGAGGCGTGGATCCTCGGCGGCTGGCTCTGGACGGCCCTGCCCTCCGCGCTGCGCCGCGCCGACCATGGCCAGCGCCTGATGCGCGAAGCGTACGACGAGCTTCAACAGCGGGCCGACCACGACTTCCCGCTGTCCGGGCAGCGCCGCCGGCTGCTGATCAATGCGGCCTGGTTGCTGTACGAGGCCCGGGTCCGTGCGCCGCGGGAGCTCCGGCCGGAGCAGCGGGAGCGAGGGGTTGGACGGGACGCCCCCGCCTCCCCGTCCAACCCCTCGCCCCTGAACCCCGAGTCCCTCCGCAGCCGGATCTGCCGGCTGGACCCGGGATGTGATTTCGCGCGGCGCGCCTACGCGGACGCCGCAGACGACGCGGGCTCGGCGCCTGCGTCGGACGACGGCCTCGCCCCCAACCCATCACCAGAGGTGCTGCCATGAACACTGCGACGAACACCCGGAGTGAGCAGAGCCCCACCAAGCAGTGCGTGGACACGTCCTTCGGGCGGATCGCCTACCTCGAGACCGGCCCCGCGGATCGCCCCCCGGTGCTGTTCGTCCACGGTATCCCCACCTCGGGGTACCTGTGGCGGCACGTGCTGCGGATGCTGCAAAACGATCTCCACTGCTACGCGCCGGATCTCATGGGGCTGGGCGACACCGACGTGGACCCGGCGGGCCGCTTCGACATGGAGGCCCAGGCCGAGATGCTGCTGGAGCTCATGGCGACCCTGGGCCACGAGCGCTTCGCCCTGGTGTGCCACGACCAGGGCGGCGCCGCGGCGCAGCTTTTGGTGGCCCGCCACCCGGACCGGATCACCTGCTTCGGCATCACCGACTGCGTCTGCTACGACAACTGGCCGGTGCCCGTGATCCGGCGGCTCCAGCGGCTCCACCAGCTCCCTTTCGCCGAGGCGCTCAGCGCCACGGGGCTGTTTCACCTGCTGGAGCAAAAAACGCCGCTGGGCTCCTTTCGCAAGGGCGTGTACCACCCCGAGCGCTTCACCGACGAGGCCATCGCCGAGTATCTGCGCCCCCTGCGGCAGAGCGCGCGCAGCCGCCGGCGCTTCGTGCGCTTCGTGCTCGCGGGCCACCCACAGCACTCGCTGGCCGCGGTGGAGGGCTTGAAACGATACGACCGGCCCACGCTGGTGGTGTGGGCCGCGGACGATCGTTTTTTGTCGCCCTCCTGGGGCCGCCTGCTCTACGAGGACATCCCCGGCGCCGAGCGCTTCGAGCTGGTGCCCTTTTGCGGCCACTTCTGGCAGGAGGACCGACCGGCGGAGTTCGTCTCGCACCTGGGCCCGTTTTTGACAGCCCACGCCGGATGACCCCACTCGAGGTCGAGGGCGGCCGCCCCCCAGACGGGCGACCGCGTGAGGAGTAACACCATGCTCGAAAACCAGATCCTGCTGACCACCCCGACGTTCCCCTACCCCACCCTGCCGGCCAACGACTCGTTGACCGACGCCACGGGCCAGCGGTTCACCAAGGGAGACGACATCTTCACCATCATCTCCCACACCCACTGCTTCGCGAACCACATCCTGGCCCAGTCGGTGGACACGCCGTCGGTGGTGCTGGAGTACCCGCGGTGGGAGGACTTCACCCGGGAGGTGGACAAGGGCTACCCCATCCTGGGCATCAGCGCCTTCCCGGTGCACCTGGACAACGTGCTCAAGATGTGTGAGTACGTGCGCCGGCGCTCCCCGGGCACGCGGATCCTGCTGGGCTCCTACGCGGGGCAGGCCTTTCGCGCCAAATACGACGAACAGACCCAGCGCCGCTACGTGGACCACGTGGTCCACGGGGAGGGCGTCCGCTACCTGCGGGGCCTGCTCGGCGAGGAACCCGAAGGTCCCATCCAGCAGCGGCTCATGCCGCGCGCCGGGGGCTCCCCGCGCTACATCACCCAGTTTCCCAAGGGCGCGGTGGCCTTCCTGGTCTCGGGCCTCGGCTGCCCGGGGGGCTGCGACTTCTGCGCCACCACGGCGCTTTTCGACAAGCGGCGCATCGAGCTTCTGTCCCCCGACGAGCTCGTGTCGCACATCGCCGAGTATCACCGCGAGTTTCCCCAGGTCTCCCAGGTGTTCGTCATCGAGGAAGACCACTTCCGCTTTCCCAGGTACCTGTCGCGGATCCGGCAGTACTGGGAGAGCGAGCCGGAGGTGATGGAGAGCCTGGACTGGCTCGCCTTCGGCTCCATCGATCACATCGGCGCCTTCGCCCGGGAGCACGGCTGGGACGCCATCTTGAAGATGGGCGTCGGCGCGATCTTCATCGGGGTGGAGTCCAAGTTCGCCGGGGATCACGGCTACGACAAGCGCGACGAGCTCGACGCCCGGGAGTGCTTCGACCGGCTGCACGCCATGGGCATCCGCACCCTGGGGGCCTGGATCTGCGGCTGGGACTTCCACGACCACACCAACGTGTGGGAGGACCTGAACTACTTCGTGTCGCTGTATCCCACCTACCAGCAGCTCACGCGCCTGTCGCCGTTTCCCGGCACCGAGCTGTGGGACAAGCTCCGCGAACAGGGCCGCGTGGACGAGGTCCCCTGGGAGGACGTCCACTTCTGGAGCGGCGCCCAGAAGAACGTGCACTTCGAGACCCACGAGACCCTCAACATCACCGAGACCGGCTACGATCTGCTGTATCGGACCTGGGGGCCGTCGCTTTTGCGCCGGCTGGACGTGCAGCTCAACGGCTACGCCCACTGCATGCGCTCGGACGACCCGATGCTGCGGCGCCACAAGTCGCGCTTTTTCAAAAAGCAGTGCGCCATGATGTGGACCCAGCTCCGCGCCATGGATCGCTTCGCCCCCAACGGCGTGGTCCGGCGCCGCGTGCGCAAGATCGAGGAGAAGTACCGCCAGACCATCGGCGAGCCCACGCCCTCCATGCAGGCCCTTTCCAAGGGCGCCGAGCTGCTGGCCACCGCCTACAAGGTGCGCGACTACGTGGATCCGTTCAACCGGCACCCCAAGCAGGAGCCCTTCAAGCGCTATCTCTACCAAAAACCCACCAACGGCGGCGTGCCCTACCGCACGGAGTTTCCCGGCAAGACCGCCTGGTCCACCCGCGCCAAGATGCGCCGTGAGGCCCTGCGCTACCAGGTGCTCAACGCCGCCATCGCCGGCCTGCGCCTGGGCGCCGGTCACCGCGGGGATCCAGAGATCGACGAGCACCTGCGTTTCCTGGTAAAAAACAACGCATGGGGGTTCGGTTTCTAGACCCACCCCCTTCAATCGACCTCTAATCGACCGGACTGCCCCCGTCGGAGCGGGTGGTCGGAGCAGGTGATGGCCAGGATGCGGCGTCCTCCCGACAACCCGGACACCGAGCCGCGCGCCGAGCCGCGCGCCGAGTCGCGAACCGAGTCGCGAACCGAGTCGCGCGCCGAGTCGCGAACCGAGTCGCGAACCGAGTCGCGAACCGAGTCGCGCGCCGAGCCGCGAACCGAG
>CAYFWA010000038.1:760-4078 GCA_964346625.1 uncultured Myxococcales bacterium | reverse complement strand
CGCGAACCGAGTCGCGCGCCGAGCCGCGAACCGAGCCGCGCGCCGAGCCGCGAACCGAGCCGCGCGATGTCCTGCGCACGGAAGAGCCCACCGTGCTGCTCGAGCGCACCGAGGCCGAAGAGCAGGCGGAGGCCAGCGCCAAGGCCAGCGCCGGCGTCCGATCCCCGAATTCCGGGGGGGCCGGGAGCGAGGAGATCACCGCGCGACGCGACGCCGTGCCCTACCGCGCGCCCGTGCTGCCCTTCGCCGCCTTCGTGGGCCAGCCGCGGCTACGGGCGGCGCTTTTGCTGCTGGCGGTGGAGCCCCGGCTCCACGGGCTGCTCATTCGCGGCGACCGCGGCTCGGGCAAGACCACCGCGGCCCGCGGCCTGGCCGATCTGCTGCCGCCGGTGGTCGCCCCCGCGGCGAGCGCCTCCGCGGACCCGGCCGCGGACCCGGCCGCGGCCCGCGGCCGGGCCGATCTGCTGCCGCCGGTGGTCGCCCCCGCGGCGAGCGCCTCCGCGGACCCGGCCGCGGACCCGGCCGCGGATCCGGCCGCGGACCCGGCCGCGGACCCGGCCGCGGACCCGGCCGCCGGCCGTGCCACGGGCTTCCTCACCGAGCACCCCGCGCCCTTTGTCACCCTGCCCCTGGGCGCCACCGAAGACCAGGTGGTGGGCGGCTTCGAGCTCGAGGCCGCCCTGCGCTCCGGTCGCCGCCGCCTCAGCCCGGGCCTGCTGGCCCGGGCCCACGGCGGCGTGCTGTACGTGGACGAGGTCAACCTGCTCGAGGACCACCTGGTGGATCTCCTGCTGGACGTGGCGGCCTCGGGCGTGAACGTGGTGGCCCGCGAAGGGCTGCAGACCGCCCACCCGGCCCGCTTTTTGCTGGTGGGCACCATGAACCCCGAGGAGGGGGAGCTGCGGCCCCAGCTCACGGATCGGTTCGGCCTGTGCGTGACCCTCGAGCCCCTCACCGACCCGCACCTGCGGGTGGACATCGTGGAGCGGGCCCTTTACTTCGAGCAGGACCCGGCCGGCTTCACCGCGCGCTACCGCAAGGCCCAACGCACCTTGCGGCGCCGCATCGTCTCCGCCCGCGAGCGCTTGCCCGGCATCACCGTCACCCGCGCTCAGCTCGAGCAGGCCGCCCGGCTGTCGGTGGCCCTGGCGGCCGCCGGGCACCGGGCCGACCTGCTGCTGGTGAAGGCGGCGCGGGCCCTGGCCGCCCTCGACGAGCGCGCCGCGGTGTCCCCCGAGGACCTGGCCGACGCCGCCGAGCTCGTGTTCCCCCACCGCCTCCCCCTCCCCCCCTTCGACGAGCAGACCGTGGATCCCATCGCGCGGATCCGCTCCGCGGCCAGGGAGACCGGCTTGACCGGCTTGACCGGCTTGACCGACTCGAGCGACTCGAGCGACTCGAGCGGCGCGAGCGGCGCGAGCGGCGCGAACGACTCGAGCGACTCGAGCGGCGCGAGCGGCGCGAACGACTCGAGCGGCGCGAACGACTCGAGCGGCGCGAGCGGCTCGAACGACTCGAGCGGCTCGAACGACTCGAGCGGCGCGAGCGACTCGAGCGGCGCGAGCCGCGCAAGCCGCGCGAGCGGCGCGAACAGCGCGAAGCGCGCAAGCCGCGCGAGCGGCGTAAACCGCGCGAACGGCTCGCCCGACGCGACGGGCCCCAACGACGTCACGAAAAAAAAAAGCCCCCGCCGCACCCCGCCCCCGGATCGGAGCCGCTAGCCGATCCAGACGCGGATCGGTCCTCCGCGCCCGGCCGGCCCAACGCGCGGCCCGCTGCGCACCCCGGCGATGACGACACCGCGGACGCCACGCCGGCCTGCGCGCGCCGCCCGGGCGGCCGCGGCGGCGGCCCCACCGGCGCGACCGCCGAGCGCCCCGGCCCCGTTGCGCCCCCGGATTCCCAGCGGCTCCCTTCCGCGGCCGGCGGCCCGCCAGCCGGCTCCAAGCCCGCTCCCCCGGCCGGATTCCCGCTGCCCCCGGAGGGCCACTCCCTGTTTCAGATGGGCCTGTTTCCGGCCAGCGCGACCGCCCACGCCCCACCGACGGCCCCGGCCCCCACGCGGTGGGTGATTTCGCCGCCGGAGGCCGCGCCGCGGCCGGGCCGCGCGTCGGGCCGCCGCCTGCCCGACGCCCAGCGCCCCTTCATCGGTCGCCCCGCCGGCACCCGCCCCCTGCGCGGCCCCGCGGTGGACCTCGCCTGGGACGCCACCGTGCGCCAGGCCGCCGCCCGCGGCGGCCGCGCCCCCCTGGCGCTCAGCCCCTCGGACCTCGTCCAGCAGCGACGCCGACCCCGGCCGGGCCGGCTGCTGGTGCTGCTGGTGGATCTGTCCGGCTCCATGGGCACCGCCCTGATGGCCCTGGCCCGCGACACCGCCGAAGGCCTGCTCGCCCACGCCCACGTGCGCCGCGATCGCCTCGCCCTGCTCGGCTTCCGGGGTCGGCAGGCCGCCCTGCTGGTGCCCCCCACCGCCCACGTCGAGGCCCTGCGCCGCCCCCTGCGCGGCCTCACCACCGGCGGCACCACCCCCCTGGCCGCGGGCCTGCAGGCCGCCAACCAACTCATCGCCCGCGAGGCCCGCCACCACGCCCCCCGGCGCCGACCACCCCGCCGCCGGCCACCCCGGCGCCGCGGCGCCCCGGCGCCGGGCGCCACGCCGACCCTCTCACAACAAACCGGCTCCGCCTTTGGCTCCGTTCCCGGTGCCGGTGCCGGTTCCGTTCCCGGTTCCGACTCCGCCTCCGGTTCCGGTGCCGGTTCCGTTCCCGGTTCCGACTCCGTTCTCATTCCCGGTTCCGGCGCCGGCTTTGAGGGCGCCCATGGAGCCTACTTTGGCGACGCCCATGGAGCCGGCTCGAATGACGGCCCTGCCCCCTCGGCCAACACCGCCCTGATCCTGATCTCCGACGGCCGGGCCAACGCGGGCCATCGCCCGGGCCCGGCCGCCGTGCACGCCGAGATCGCCGCCCGCGCCCGGCCCCTCGCCCACCACCCCGCGCTGCGTCGCCTGCTGCTCGACACCACCGAGCCGGGCAAGCCCACCTTCGCCGCCGTCCGCCTCGCCCACCTGCTGCGCGCCCACCGCCTCCCCCTGGCCGACCTCCAGCGCCACGGCCGCGCCCCCCTGCCCCACCTATTGCGCTGGCTCGAGTCTCCTACCGCGTGACGACTCCAGACCCAGCAGTGACAGTGCGCCCGTCTCCAACCTGGCAACCCCCGCGCTGTCACACCCGAACCCTCCCAGCAGTGACAGTGCGCCCGTTTCCAACCTGGCAACCCCCGCGCTGTCACACCCGAACCCTCCCAGCAGTGACAGTG
>CAYFWA010000038.1:0-660 GCA_964346625.1 uncultured Myxococcales bacterium | reverse complement strand
CGCCCGTTTCCAACCTGGCAACCCCCGCGCTGTCACACCCAACGGCAACCAGTGCCTCAACCCGAAAGTCTGTTGCGGGTTTCGCCGGCTCCGCACGGCGGTGGCTGCGTTGCTCCTCGGGTACGTACGGCCCGGTCAGCGCTCGCGGGGCGCCGCGCGGTCAGCGCTCGCGGGGCACCGCGCGGTCAGCGCTCGCGGGGCGCCGCGCGGTCAGCGCTCGCGGAGCGGCGCGCGGTCAGCGCTCGCGGGGCACCGCGCGGTCAGCGCTCGCGGAGCGGCGCGCGGTCAGCGCTCGCGGGGCACCGCGCGGTCAGCGCTCGCGGAGCGGCGCGCGGTCAGCGCTCCCGGGGCGCGGCGCGGTCACGGGGCACTGCGCGCTCACGGAGCGCAGGGCACCCAGGCCGCGCCCGTGCGCTCGGTGACATCGGGCACGGTGAGGGTCTGCAGCGCGGTGAGGGGGATGCCGTCGGTGTCGCAGTGATAGATGCCCACCTCGCCGGTGCGCGCCGCCGTGGCGATGAGCGCCCCGTCCGGGGTGACCTGCACCAGGTTGTACTCCCCTGGGATGTCGACGGCGATCCGGCCGAAGAGGTGATCGTAATCGTCCCAGACCGCTGGCTGGAGCCGACTGGGCTCGGAGCCGGTGATCAGCACGGGATC
>CAYFWA010000037.1:15499-19786 GCA_964346625.1 uncultured Myxococcales bacterium | reverse complement strand
CTGGATCAGAGCCGCCTGGTGAGCTGGATTCAGCAGAATCTGTGAACCCGGTCCGCCGCCGGACCCCCCATCCCGAGTCAACCACTCCCCGTCATGGCGGAGGTCACAGCGCAAATGGCTCGGTTTGTGCGGAGGTGAACTCGCCCCGGAATCCGTGATAGGGTGGGGGGGCCGAGCCGGTACTGCAATTATGGACTGAAGCGTGTTGACCGTCGAGCGGCGAAAGCCGGTCGGCGCGGCTCGATCCGGGGGTCTCGATGTCTTTCCTGAAGAAGGTATTCGGTCGTTCCCGCTGGGAAGAGGCGGCCGAGGATCCCGAGGACATGGTGCCGGTCTGGGAATCGCCCGCCTCCCCGCCCGCGCCACCACCCGCGGCGTCGCCAGCGCCGTCGGGTCCGGCGGCGGGAGCGACCCCGCCCGCCGCCGCGTCTTCCGCGTCTTCCGCGTCTTCCGCGTCGAATGCGACGGCTTCGCCGGCGAGCACTTCACCGCCGAGGTTCCAGCCGGGAGCAGCGCCGGGCAACCTGGTGGGCGGCGCCTCTCCGAGTGAGCCGGCGTCGTCAGAGAGGGTGCCCGCCATCGGGCGCGCGAGCGGGACCCGAGAGGTCATCCTCGACACCATCGGGGAAGACGACCTGGGGATGCCCGAGGAGTTCCGGGGGTGCAAGGTCATCGAGCAGACCGGCCCCGACGGTACCACCACGGTGATCTACCGCGGCTCCGACGGCTTCACCGTGGAGGAAGAGGCGGCTACCGTGCTCATCGACGCCTACCGCGAGGAGCTCGCGGCCACGCGGCCCAAAACGGCGAGCCCCAGACCCGGAGGCGGCTACTCCGCACCGGCCGGCCCCGCCGCCGTGGAGCCCCGGCTGGTGGGCGGGCCAGCGCCGGCGCCAGCTCCGGCTTCGGCCCGGGTGCGGGCTCCCGCGGGCCGGGCCGCCGTGCCCGCGGTGCCGGCCGTGCCGGCCGCGCCGGTCTCGCCGGCCGCGCCGGCCGCACCGGCCGCGCCGGCCGCGCCCTTGGAGGAGGTGATCGACGAGCTCGGCTTCGGCGATGACCTGCCCCCCGAGCTGCGGGGCGCCAAGTTCGTCCGCCGGGGAAACGAGTTTCGCTACCGGACCCGCGCGGGCCAGAACCTCTCGAAGGACATGGCCGAGGGGATGATGGAGCGCTGGGAGCGTGACCAGCAAGACCGCCGGGGCGCCCAGCAGGCAGCGCGCGCTGCGCTCAACGCCCCGGCGACCGCGCCGGCCGGACCCGCGGCGCCGACCGCGCCCGCGGCGCCGACCGCGCCCGCGGCGCCGGCCGCCCCTGCGATGCCATCCTCGGCACCGGCTGCCACGCCGGTCACGCCGGCGACCCCCACCCGGAGCGAGCCGCCCCCGCGAAGCGCCACCCCCGCGTCGACACCGGCGCCGACGCCCACGCCCGCCGCTTCCGGGGCGGTCCCCGCTGCTGCAGCGGCACCCGCGGACACGTCCGCGGATGCGTCCACAGCGGGGGCCGAGACCGCTCCCGCCGAGGAGGCCGTATCCGCCGGCGAGGTCGCCTCCGCGGCGGAACCGGCGGCGGACCGCCCTGCGGGCCGCGAGCCGACCGACTCGTCGGACTCCATCGGCGCGGCCATCGAGACCGCGGCGGCGATGCTGGGTGAGTCGGCCGTGGACGCCACCCTGGAGACCGAGCTGGATCAGCCGGCCGTGGCCACCGCGCGGCACCTGGCCGAGCGGCTCCGAGCCCTGGTGCTCGACGACGACCCACAGGTGTTCGCCGTCGAGCTGCCCCGCGATCGGCTCGAGCACGCCTGCCTGTCGGAGGTCACCCGGCGGCGCAGCGGCCACCGGTTCGAGCAGCTCCTGACGCTGAGCGAGCGCGCCTGTGAGACCCTGGTGGAGGCCTGGAAGTCCAGCAGCGACCGGCCTCTGCGAGACGCAGCCCGAGACCTGGATCAGGACATGCTGGTGCTCGGCGTGTTCAACCCCATGACCATGCGGGACATCGATCCGGCGGAGCTGCTCTCGGTGGCTCGCCTGCGCCGTTCGGAGCGCCGCCGCGGCATCGTGGCGTCGGAGCTGGCCCGCCGCGTGGCCGACGAGGTCCCCCCCGCGCTGCACCAGTTCCTGATGACGCGCGCCTTCGTGGATCAGGCTGCCCAGGCGGCGGCCGAGGCGCCACCGGCCGAAGAAGCCCTGCGCACCGTGATGCAGGGGCGCCTCACCCAGGCGCTGCACGACGTGGTCATCGATGTGATGCGGCGCCACGGCGTGTGGCTGCCCGAGCTCGAGGAGCGGCTGCTGGGCAAGGTCCGCTCCCTCACCGATCGCTTCCTGCGCCTCGCCGCTCAAAACTAAAACGAGGACTCATGGCCAACTACTATCTGGACAACGAGGATTTGCAGTTCTACGTGGACCGGGGGATTCCCTGGGCGCCGCTCGTGGAGTTCGCCGAGCCGCGGCTCGGGGAGGGAGAGGAGTTTACCAGCGTCGAGGACGCGGTGGGGTTTTACCGCGATACCCTGGAGATGATCGGACAGCTCGTGGCCGAAGAGGTTACGCCCCGGGTGCCCGAGATCGATCGGACGCCGCTGCGGTTGGAGGACGGCGAGGTGGTCCATCCGGAGGCCTTCGTGGCGATCTTCGACCAGATGAAGGAGCTGGGGCTGCACTCCATGTGCATCCCGCGGGGGCTGGGTGGGATGAACTGCCCCATGATGCTCTACTTTCTGTCGGGCGAGGTCATCGCGCGGGCGGACGTGTCCATCATGGCGCATTTCGGCTTTCACCAGGGCATCGCCCTGGCGCTCATGTTCTACGCGGTGATGGAGGGCAACGCCGACCTGGATCTCGAGACCGGGGAGGTGCGGGAGATCCGCTTTCGCGAGATCATCGAGGAGATCGCGGCGGGGGAGGCCTGGGGGTGCATGGACATCACCGAGGCCAACGCCGGCAGCGACATGGCGGCGCTGCGCTGCCGGGGAGAGCAGGACGAGGAGGGCAACTGGTACGTCACCGGAGAGAAGATCTTCATCACGTCCGGCCACGCCAAGTACCACCTGGTGATCGCCCGCACCGAACCCAGCGACGATCCGAAGACCGCGGGCCTCAAGGGGCTGTCGCTGTTTCTCGTGCCGGCGTATGCCCGCGACGAGGATGGTACGGAGCGCCGCGTGGTGCCCATCGAGCGGCTCGAGGAGAAGCTCGGGCACCACGCCTCGCCCACCGTGGCCGCGAGCTTCGACCGCGCGCCTGCTCAGCTCATCGGCGAGCGGGGTGACGGCTTCAAGGGGATGCTCCTGCTCATGAACAGCGCGCGGCTGGGGGTGGCGTTCGAGTGTCTGGGGTTGATGGAGGCGGCTCATCGGATGGCCCTGGAGTACGCCCAGGAGCGCACCGCCTTCGACAAGACCCTGAATCAGCACGAGATGATCGCCGACTACCTCGAGGAGATGCGCACAGACATCCAGGGGCTGCGGGCCATGGCCATCCACGGCGCCCAGCACGAGGAGCAGGGGCGGCACCTGGAGTTTCGGCTGCGTCACGGCCAGCACTCCGAGTCGGAGCGAAAGCGGCTCGAGCGCGAGATCAAGCGCCACCAACGCGAGTCCCGGCGGGTGACCCCCCTGGTGAAGTACTTCGGCGCGGAGCGCGCCGTGAAGCACGCCCGTCGGGGGATCCAGATCCATGGCGGCGTGGGCTACACCACCGAGTACGGGGCCGAGAAGCTGCTGCGCGACGCGGTGGTGATGCCCATCTACGAGGGGACCAGCCAGATCCAGGCCCTGATGGCCATGAAGGACATCTTCGGGGACATCCTGCGGCGTCCCCAGGAGTTCGTGCGGCGGCGAGCCCAGACCCGCTGGCGGAGCCTGTCGGCCACGGATCCCGCGGAGCGCCGGGTGGCCCGCATCGAGGGGCACTGTCTGGCGGCCCAGGAGTATCTGCTCACCCGCACCGTGGCGGACAAGGTGCGCTCGCTGCGGCAGCAGCCCCCCTCGAGCTGGATCAAGGCCGTCCGCCAGAACTGGGACCCCAAGCGGGACTTCGCTCGGGCCATGCTCCACGCCGAGCGCCTCACCCAGCTTCTGTGTGACGCCACCATCGCCGGGGTCCTGCTCGCACAGGCCCAGGCCTTCCCCGAGCGGCGAGAGCTGCTCGAGCGGTTCCTGGCCCGCGCCGAGCCCCGCGCCCGGTACGTGCGAGAGCGCATCACCGCCGGCGCCGACGGCGTCCCTGATCAGACCGAGGCCGCGGCCCCCTGATCGGTTGCCCCCTGATCGGTTGCCTCCTG
>CAYFWA010000037.1:10147-15399 GCA_964346625.1 uncultured Myxococcales bacterium | reverse complement strand
ATCGGTTGCCTCCTGATCGGTTGCCCCCTGATCGGTTGCCCCCTGATCGGTTGCCTCCTGATCGGTTGCCTCCTGATCGGTTGCCCCCTGATCGGTTGCCCCCTGATCGGTTGCCCCCTGATAGCATCCACCAACCCAATCGCCCCGCTCGAGCGGTTCGCCCCGGCTTTGCCCCCCCCCCGATCGTGGGGAACGCAGCGGAGCCGAGCCACGCCGTATCGCAACTCTGGCTTGATTCAACGACAGAAACTGCCTATGTTCAGCCGCTTGGAGTCCGGCCGCCACGCCGTGCGCACCGTCGGCTCGCGAAACAGCCCCCGAGAGGTACCCCATGATCGATCTCACCCTGCACGAGGACCAGCTCGCCCGCACCGTAAAGCGGTGCCGGGAGCGCGACATCGTCCTGCCCACCTTCGCTCAGATGCGTGACCCCTCCACCGTCCCCGAGTCCATCCGGAGCCGCCTGTCAGACGTGGGGCTGTGGGACTTCAACCCCCTGAACCTGTTTCGGATCACCTGGAAGAACGAGCCGGTGGCTCACGGCGGAGGCTTCGACGGCGTGAACTACCTGGAGCTGCCGCCGAGCCTCACGGGCGTGCCGGCGCGCATCATCGCCCTGGTGGGCAAGTGGTTCCCCACCGGGGCCCACAAGGTGGGCGCCACTTACGGCTGTCTGGCGCCGCGGCTCACCACGGGGCAGTTCGATCCCACCTCCCAGAAGGCCGTGTGGCCTTCCACGGGCAACTACTGTCGGGGCGGCGCCTACGACGCCACGCTGCTGGCCTGCGAGTCCATCGCCATCCTCCCCGAGGAGATGAGCGCGGAGCGCTTCCAGTGGCTCAAGCAGGTGGCCGGCGAGATCATCGCCACGCCGGGCTGCGAGTCCAACGTCAAGGAGATCTTCGACAAGTGCGCCGAGCTGCGACAGACCCGCGACGACGTGGTGATCTTCAACCAGTTCGACGAGATGGGCAACCACCTGTGGCACTACGCCGTCACCGGCGCCGCCATGGAGGAGGTCCTGCAAAAGGAGCTGGGACCCCAAGACCGCTTCGGCGGCGTGGCCATCACCACCGGGTCGGCGGGCACCATCGGCTGCGGCGACTACCTCAAGGAGCGGTTCCCCGATTGCAAGGTGGCGGCCAGCGAGGCGCTGCAGTGCCCCACGCTGCTCATCAACGGCTTTGGCGGACACCGCATCGAGGGCATCGGGGACAAGCACGTGCCCTGGATCCACAACCTGCGCCACACCGACCTGGTGATGGCCATCGACGATGAGTCGTGCATGTCCCTGGTGCGGCTGTTCAACGAGCCAGCAGGCCGACAGTACCTCACCGAGCAGGGGGTGCCCGCGGCCCTGGTGGAGCAGCTCGACCTGCTGGGGATCTCGGGCATCGCCAACGTGCTGTCGTCCATCAAGCTGGCCCGCTGGTACGAGCTGGACTCGGACGACGTGGTGCTCACCGTGCTCACCGACTCCATGGAGCTGTACGGCAGCCGATTGGAGGAGCTGCGCGAGGTCCACGGTGAGTACACCGAGCGCGACGCCGCGGCGGACTTCCACCGCCACCTGCTGGGCACCACCATCGACTACGTGGAGGAGCTGGGCTACTGGGACCGCAAGCGGGTCCACAACCTCAAGTACTACACCTGGGTGGAGCAGCAGGGGAAGACCTACGAGGAGATCCAGCAGCAGTGGCACGACCGCGGCTACTGGGATCGGCTTCACGCCCAGGTGGACGAGATCGACGAGCGGATCGAGGAGTTCAACCAGCGGGTGGGGTTGCTCTGAGCTGAGCTGAGCTGAGCTGAGCTGAGCTCGGCTTTATGGCGGTTCCGCGGGCAGCTCCAGGTCACAGACCACCGGTTTGTGATCGAAGTGCACGTCGGCGCCCAGCACGTAGGGGTGGCCCTCGGTGACGCCGGCCACCCAGCAGTCGCCCGTGGCAGCGTCGCTGATCACGTGGTCGATGTTGAAAAGCGCCGCGTAGGAGGGCTCGGCGTCCTCGCCTGCCGCGGACAGGAACGCGAAGGGGCGATCCGCGGTGGCTTCGGGATCCTCGGGGTTGCGCACGAAGTCCAGCCAGCGGGCGGCGCTGTCGTCGAAGGAGGCCCAAAGCACCGGGTCCACGTTGAGGTCCCCCAGGATGAGGTTGCGGACGCCGTTGGCCGCCGGACCGTCTCCCCCCACGCTGGTGGCGTCGCCCGAACCGGAGCCGGGAGTCAGATCCACGAAGACCTGGTTCACCTGCCGCAGGCGGCAGGCCTCGTCCTCGGAGGTGACCCCGGAGCTGCCGTGGAAGCTCACCAGGGTCAGGGTCCCGCCGGCCACCAGGTCGATGACCCCGCGTCCCACCCGGGAGCCGCTGCCGCAATCCTCCACCCGACCGCCGTCCATCCCTTCGAGGCAGAAGTCCTGGTCGCAGCCCCGAAAGCGCCCGAACCGCTCGTGCACCGCGGCGCACTTGTCCGGCCGGCCCAGGTGACACACCACCTGGTAGCCGGCGCCGAGCACGAGCTGGGCCACGCTCTCGCCGGCCGCGGCGGCCGGGTCCGCGGGGTCGGGGGGCTGCCAGCCCTCGCACACGAAGCCCTCGCGATCGGACTCCGGGATGTGGCTACAGTCGCCGGTGTAGAAGATCTCCTGGAAGGCCACCACGTCGGGGTCCGTCTCGGCGAGCCACTGTCGCGTGGCCTCCACCGCGGGAAGCCAGGCCAGACCGTTGCCATAGCGCTCGTCGGAGATGGTCTTTAGATCGTCGGAAAAATCGCCCCCGGCAAACGACCCGGGCGGGCCACCAGAGCCGGTGTTGAAGGTCACGGCGCGAAAGCGCACCCCGTCACCGTTCCCACCGCCGCCGCCTTCGCCGCACGCGATGGCAAGCAGCCCCGGCACGAGCCCCAGCAGGAGCCCCAGCCGGAGCCCCAGCCGGAGCCCCAGTCGGAGCCCCAGCCGGAGCCCCAGTCGGAGCCCCAGCCGGAGCCCCAGCCGGGCCACGGGACCGAGGGCCCGTAGACCCCGGTAGCGGCTGTTTGGGCGGCTGTTGGGGGGGCTCATTGGGGGGCTCATTGGGGGGCTCATTGGGGGCTCATTGGGGGGCTCATTGGGGGCTCATTGGGGGCTCATTGGGCGGCTCATGGGCGAGGCCCCCCCCGCGAACGGCGCGCTCCGAGCAGGAGTAACCAAAGGCCCGCTGTGAGCAGCCAGGCTCCACCGAGAGCGCTGTGGCGGGAGGCCGTGGCTTTACAGGCGCATCCGCCATTCGTCTCACCGGAGGTGTCGCCGGCGTCGGGAGCGGTGTTCCCGGCGTCGCCGCCGTCCCCCGGGACCACCGCTCCATCGGTGTCGGCGCTCGAGTCGGGGTCGATGCTGGCGTCCGTACCGGAATCGGCTCCGGGGCCGGCGTCTCCCGCGGGGCCGGCGTCCGGGCCGGGGGGCGCGGTGACGGTGACGGTGAACGTTTGCTCGTCGGTGCCCCAGTCGTTTTCGAGCCGCAGCGTGAAATCCGCCGGGCCCGCCTGGGTGGGGGTCCAGGTGAGGGTGCCGGTGTCGTGCTCCACCCGCGCGCCGGTGGGGTACTGCGCGAGGGACCACCAGCGCGGCGTGTCCCCGGTGCCCGAGGCCACGTACAAAAGCGGGTTGCCGCCGAGCTCCACGGTGACCGGCGGGTTGGACGTGATGGTGGGAGCGACGCCCGGCGCCGGCTCCATCACCCGGATGCCGTCCCCGGCCACGAAGGTGTCCTCGAACTCGAACAGCACCCCGTTATGCCAGTACACGTAGGGCCAGCGCGGCTCGAAGCCCACGTGACGCAGCGCGAGGCCGCCGGTGGGCTGCCACTCGGCCACCCGGTGGTAGCCGGCCCCGTCCCACTGGGCGGCCACGGTCTGGCGGGGAACGTCCACCTCGATGGGGATGAGACAGGGCGCCGTGAGGTCCGGGGGCGTGGTGAGCACGTTGGCGCCGTAGGCCGTGGCCTCGCGGTGGGGGCCCTGGTCGTCCCAGTCCACCGAGTAGAAGAAGTGCGCGCAGCGCGGTGGCTCGTGCTCGGCCAGCAGCGCCCAGCCGTACAGCAGGGAGCCCGAGCCGATGCCCGCGGGCGGGTAGTCCCGCTCGTACAGGTCTCGCACCGCCGCGTAGACCGTGGTGCGCAGGGGCGTGAGCACCACCCACCGCCCCACCTGGGGGCGGTAGCTGGAGCCGTTCACCGCGCCGCCGCCGATGTGGTCGGCGATGGTGGCGTCGTCCACGTAGATGCGCCTGACGAAGGTGGTGGCCATGGCGTCGAGATCCGCGGCCGAGAAGCCCACTCCGGCGAGCTGGGCCTGGCGGGCAAAGCCCACGTTGAGGGCGGCGTGGGAGATGTCCTCTCCGTCGCCGCTGTAGGCACCGCCCCAGTAGTTCCACAGCAGGGCGCCGTCGGCCGCCGTGGTGCACTGGGCCCGAAACCGCGTGGCCAGGGCGGTGGCCTTGTCCAGGTAGGCCTGGGTGCCGGTGAGGTCGTAGAGGGTGAGCAGGGTGCGCCCCAGGGCGTTGGACTGGTTCAGCGGCAGGTCGGCGCCGGCGTGGGCCAGGAAGGTGGCGTCGCTGCGAAAGACGTAGTACCCGGCCGCGTTCCACTGGTCGTCGTGGAAGGCCACGCTCTGCTCCACCGCCGTGAGGTAGCGGGCGGCCTTGCTCCCGTAGCTCTCGCCGTCGGGGGCCATCTCCTGGGCCAGCCCGTCCTGCTGCACGTACAGGGCATATTGGGCCATGGGCCAGGTCAGCATCCCGGTGTGCACCACGTAGCAGTAGGGCTCGTCGGCGGGCTGGTAGTGCCGGTTCTGCCAGCAGGTCCCGGACACGCCGCGGTAATCGCTGACACCCCGGGCGTCATCGCGGTTCGCCAGCACTCCGTCGATGTGCCAGGCCAGCCGGTCCAGATACCGCGGGTCCCCGGTGCCGCGGTACATGGCCGCGAGCGACATCATCACGTAGGACTCCCCCCAGGCCAGCAGCGCGCTCTCGTTGTGGTCGTCTCGGTACCAGTCTCCGCCGTTGACGTTGTCGTAGGCCTCCTCGAAAGAGAGCCGGGCCGAGACCCCCGCCGTCGCCGGGTTGACCTCCACGGTGAGCAACGCGAGGGCGACGGCCAGCCCCCACAGCGTCCTCCAAGCGATCGCTGTCACGCTGGCGCTCCTTTGCCTTTCAGGGGACATCTTGACCACTGGACCTCGAAACCACCGGACCGCGAAATTGCTGGACCTCGAAA
>CAYFWA010000037.1:7676-10047 GCA_964346625.1 uncultured Myxococcales bacterium | reverse complement strand
ATCTTGACCACTGGACCTCGAAACCACCGGACCGCGAAATTGCTGGACCTCGAAATTACTGGACCGCTGCAACCCTACGGACAGTCCACCGGCTTGACCTGGTAGACCACCAGGGGGCCGGTGCCGGGATCACTGACGGTGACCGCGTAGACCTCATCGGCCTGCACCGACCAGCCGGATGGGGAAAAGGCGATGGTGGGCATGGCGTAGCCGCTGCTGAGCAGGCTCGTGCTCACCGTGAGGTCCGCCTGGTCGCTCAGCCGCCGCACCGACACCTCGGTGCTGGAGGTCAGCGAGTGCGTGCTCGAGCCGAAGGACCAGGTCCCGGGCACCACCGAGCGGGGGGTGAACCCCTGGTTGGGCCAGGCCACGAAGTCCACCTGGGAGGAGTTGCTCCAGGAAAAGACGTATAGACAGGTAGCGTTGCCGGCGAAGCCCACCCCGGCCGGGCCGTAGGAGGGGTTGAGCACCCAGCGCCGGTGTCCCAGCGAGGACACGCCGGAGTCGTCGATGAACAGATCGATGGCGCTCGCCGGGGTGGAGGTGCCCAGCGCCAGGTTCGAGGCCCCCGCCGCCGAGCCCCCGGTGCTCGTGTAGCAGGGTTCCGACGGGTCGGGGTGGTGATCCAGGTGGCCCATGGCGTCCTGCAAGATGGCGCAGTACTGGGCGTCCTCGTTGAGCCCCGGATCGTCGGCGAGCGGCGAGAGGCCGCACAGGAAGCGGTAGACGTTGATGAAGGCCACGGCGTCGGCGATGCCCGCCGTCGACAGGGTGCCCGGATCGCAGGTGTTTGGGCCGGCGGTCCAGACTCCGTAGGCAGTGATCTCGTGATCGGCGAGCCAACGCGTGCACATCTCGCTGCGGGTGCGGGCCGCCGGATCCCCGGGCGAGAGGGCGACGCAGGTCCCCGTGCCGTCGTCTTCGAATCCGGTCAGGCACTCACACAGGCCCGTGCTCGTGTCGCACCACGCGTTGACCTGACACCCCGTGCCCGCGCACCCCGTGGCCGCGTCGGGCTCTATCGCGCTGTCGGGCTCCACCGCGCTGTCGGGCTGCGCGGCGGCGTCGGGCCCCACCGCGCTGTCGGCCGACACGCTGCCGTCCAGGGGCGCTGCGGCGTCCCCGCTCACGGCCGCGTCTGCCGTGGTCCCGTTATCGTTTCCGTTGCCCTGGTTTGAGTTGTCGGGTTCGTCGTAGATCGTGCCGTCCCCACACCCCACGCTGCCCGCGCTCCCCATGCCCACCGCATAGACGAGCAGAAGAATTGGCATCGCGAGCAAGGCCCGTGCCTTTGCTGCCAGGTGCCACTGCTCACCCTGTGCTCGTCTACCCTGTGCGCTCGTCATGCGACCATGATACCGCATCGACGGGGCCAGTGGGAAGGCGAGGGGCCGGAACCGGGGGCCCGCACCGGAACCGGGGGCCGGAACCGGGGGCCGGAACCGGGACCCTCACGCGCCGGGCCACGGCCGGAGATGGGGGCGGACGGCGGAGCAGAGGCGCTGGACGCGGGCGGGGTCGACCGGGGCGCGGACGTCGCCATCGCGCTTGAGCCAGGTGCCCACCACGGCGCCGTGGGACTCGGGCGCGAGCAGGGCCGCGTTGTCCGGGGTGAGGCCGGAGCCGATGAGCACGGGGGCCGCGTTTGCGGCCTCGCGGACCTCGCGCAGCAGGTCCACCGAGACGGGCGCGCCGGTGGCGTCGCCGGTGACGAGCAGGGCGTCGGCGAGGCCCCGGTCCACGCAGTCGTGGGCGGCCTGTCCGGGCGGCAGGGGCGCCAGCGGGGCGGCGTGCTTGACCAGGACGTCGGCGTAGATGGCCAAGTGCTCGGCGCCCAGGCGGCGGCGGTAGGCCAGGGTGCGGGCGGCCTCCCCCTCGATCAGGCCCTGATCGGTGACGTAGGCCCCCACGTGCACGTTCACTCGGATGAAGTCGGCCGCGGCGGCCAGGGCGACGCCGAGGGAGGCACAGGCGTCGTTGCGCAGGCAGTTCACGCCCAGGGGACCGTCGAACCGGGCGCGGACGGCCTGGGTCGCCACCGCCAGGAAGGCCACCTGGTGCGGCGGGGCGGGCTCTATGGCGGTGCCCTTGGAAAAGGGCGTGGAGCCGAAGTTCTCGACGACGATCCCGTCCACGCCGCCGGTGGCGAGGGCGTCGGCGTCCCGCAGCGCGAGGTCGAGCACGGCCTCGGGGCGGGTGCCCGCCGGACATCGCGGGTCCCCGGGCAGCGGCGGCAGGTGCACCACGCCGATGATACCGCGGGGCAAACCCGGGATCGGGGTCTCGGCGGGCGCGCTCTCGGGGGACGCGGACTTGTCGGCGGGCGCGCTCTCGGGGGACGCGGACTTGTCGGCGGGCGCGCTCTCGGGGG
>CAYFWA010000037.1:0-7576 GCA_964346625.1 uncultured Myxococcales bacterium | reverse complement strand
ACGCGGACTTGTCGGGCCTATCGGGCGTCATGGACGTCACTTAGTCAGAGCCGGCCGGTGAGGTCCAGGAAAAACGGGAGGCGAGGGCGGGGTGTGGGATCGTCGGGGCGGCTACCGTGACGCCCGGCCACGGCGTGCGGCGCCCGGATCGCGTGGTGAGGGGGGATGGTTCTGCATGGCGACAGCGTAGGGGTAATATCGTGAGCTTGGCAAGGCGGATCCAAAAGGCGGGGCCTCAGCGTCGGCCCGTCCGCCGCGAGAGCAGCCAGCCTAGCATCAGGATGAACGCCGCGGGCCCCGCCGGTCCCCCGGGAGCGGTGGGGGGGTGGGAAGCGCCGGGGAAGCCGGTGACATGGCAGCCGCTGGCGTTGGACCACGTGTCGGAGCCAGGGTCGGAATCGGGGTTGGGGTCGGGATCGGAGTCGGAGTCGGAGCCGGAGCCGGCTGGGTTTACGCTACCGGGATCGACCGGCTGCTCCGGAGCTGGCCGGTAGCTCGGGCCGACGATCACCGAGAGCGTGGGGCTGGGGCAAGCCAGGGGATCGCCCGCTGGAGTGAGCAGGGTGAACCGTTCGGTGACCTCTTGCTGAAGCTGCGAAGACGCGGAGAAGGAAAAGGACAGCAGCACGGTCTCGCCGGGGCCCACGGCGTGAGGGGGGATCGCCAGGACGTCGTGGGCGGGCCAGGCGCCGGGATCGTGCAGGGGGCTCGCCGTGCCGCCGAGGGCGGTGTCGGAGGCGAGCCAGACCTCGCCGGCCGGCCAGGGCTCGGTGCCCACGTTCTCGAACAGGGCCCAGCCTGCGCCGGTCTCGCCGGGGCGTAGCCGCCGGGGGAAGCTGGCGTCGAGCAACCGCGCGGCAAAGGGCGGGGGGGGATCGCCGAGGGACGAGGGGGAGCCGTTGTCGACCACGCCATCGCAGTCATTGTCCGCCCCGTCGCACAACTCGGGCGCGGGGTCGTGTAGACGCACGCACTGCAGGCAGCCGTCCACGCAGCGCTGGACGCCCGCGGCGCAGGGGCCCGCCTGGCCGGTGTCGCAGCTCAGGTCGCCGCCGCCGGGGTCGGGACCGGCGCAGGCGCTCCATGCGCCCCACTGGCAGCCGCTGTCGCAGCTTCGCGACTGGGTACCGCAGTCGCAGCAGTCGCGGGTTTGGCTCGCGCCGGGGCTGCACGGCCCCTCGCCCTGGCAGGCGCTCCAGGCGTCCCACTGACAGTCCGAACCGCAAGCGCGCGTTCGGTACCCGCAGTTGCCGCAGGCCTGGCTCTGGCTGTCACCGGGGGTGCAGGCGCAGTCGGAGATGTTGATGCGTCGCGCCGCCGAGTAGGAGCTGGAGCAGGTGCGCCAGTTGTGCACTACCCCGTAGGCGCAGCCCTTGGCCTCGTAGACCACCATCGAGCCCCACGGGTCGCCGTGGTGAAAGAGCACCACGTGGCTGGAGCTGGCCAGGACGTCGCCCCGCTGGAGGCTGCTGCGGGAGATGACGTCCCAGTAGGCGTGGTCGGAGCGGAAGGAGTTGGCCACGTAGGGACCGTGCCCGCAGGTGGTGGTGGCGATGGGGTCGGGAACCTCCCAGACCTTGTTGACCAGGCCCGAGCAGTCCGCCCCGTAGGTCCCCGAGTGGGTGCAGCTCGGGCAGTTGCCCGAGCAGCTTCCGGCCCAGCAGGAGCCCAGGGCGGGGGTGCAGCCGCTGCGGCACCAGCAGGACCCCCCCCAGTAATACGAGTACCCCTCTGCCGAGGCTCCCCGGCAGATGAGCTCGTCACGGGAGCTCCAGGGCGGTGCCGCCTGGGCAGGGGCCGCGAGCAGGCCCAGGCCGAGGAGCAGCAGGGGGATGCCCCACCGGGTCGCGCGCAGCGTGAGGCTCGGCGGTCGATGGCTGCGAGGGGCTACCATGACATCCTCCAGCGCCGGATCCGGACGCCCTGGGGCGAGAAGGTCATCTGACACACCGCACCCTGGGGGGACACCGTGAATTCGCGGAACTGCTCCCAGCGGGTCACTACCCAAGGCACGGAGAAGCGCGCCAGCCGGCCCAGGTAGCGGTCGAAGACCATCACCAGGTTCTGCTCGTGGGCCACGCGGCGGGGATCCGTGGCGCTCCAGGTCCACAGGTGCAGCGCCATCACCAGCC
This sequence comes from uncultured Myxococcales bacterium, assembly GCA_964346625.1. GTDB lineage: Bacteria > Myxococcota_A > Polyangia > HGW-17 > JAJRWW01 > CAYFWA01. The sequence goes on along the minus strand of CAYFWA010000037.1, from coordinate 5,444 downwards.
GGTCCCGCGCGTCGGCGGCGAGCCACGCGATACGGGCCACGTCCTGGGAAAAGGCGAGCTCGCGCTGGGCGTAGATGGTGGCGTCCTGGGCGTCCTGGAGCCAGAGGGCCGCGCCCCCACGGCCGTCCAGGGCGGCCACCGCCTCCACCCCGTGCGCTCCGCTTCGGCGTCCGGCCCGCACCGGGCGCGTGGCCGAAACAGGGAGCAGGGCGTCGTCGAGCACGCGGACCCGGTAGGAATGTCCCACCTCGAGCCACACCCCGTCGGGCTCCACGAACATCGCCGTCACGGCCCCCCCCTCGGGGATGGCCTCTCCTACGAAGGGCAGCTCGTCGAGCACCCGACCGTCGAGGGTCATCAGCAGCAGGGAGCGCCGCGCCAGCCGGTCCAGCGCCACCAGCACGCCGTCGGCGGTGAGCCCGAGCCCCTGGAAGGTCGTCGCGGGCAAGGGCAGGGCGCCCCGGTACGGCCCGTTGGCCTCGAACCGGGCGATGCGCTGGTTCACCTGGTCCAGCACGAAGATCTCGTCGAAGGGTGAGACCACGAAGCTCATGGGCCCCTCCGGGCTGGACTCGTTCCCGTCGTCGCGCCCCAGTTGGCCCGGACCGGCGCCCCAGGGGGCGTCGAGGATCACCGCGGGTCCGCTGACCCGGACCTCGTCACCGGACCGGGGCGGATCCGCGGTGGCGCTTCGCCGATCGCTGCCGAGCAGCACCGCGGCCATCGCCGCAAAGGCCAATGTCAGCCCGCCGAGGGTGCCAATGTACCGCAGTCGCATCACTCCCCTCCCGGCGCCACGGACAAGAAAAGCTGCATCCGCGGGGCCTCGTCGTTGAGCACCAGTACGTCCAGGATCCCATCGCCATCCGCGTCCAGCACGAGCACCCGCCAGCTCGGGTCCCGCGTCATGCCGAGGGCCGGCGTGTGGTCCAGCAGCCGGCCCTCGGCGGAGCCGAGATAGAGCCGATTGGCCTCGCCGTGGTTGGCAATGACCACATCCGGGAGCCCATCCAGATCCAAATCCCCTACCGCCGCGTGGCGCCCGTCGACTCGATCCACGGGCAGCAGGCTCACCGTGTCGTCGAAAAACCGCGCGTTGCCGTCGTTTATCAGGACTCGATCCTGTCCGGCGGTGAGCAGCAGGAGGTCCGGATCTCGATCCGCCTCGAGATCCAGCAGGGCCCCGAAGGCCATCGCGGCGTCGGGTGAGGGCGCGGTCTGCTCCGTGAAGCGCAGCAGGGTCCCCCCCTCCGCGGTCGGGATGGTCGCGTTGCGGAGCGTACGTACGTAGTCACCACCGGGCGACGTGTGCGCAAAGAGCGCCAGGTCGATGGCCGTGTCAACATCGCCATCCAGATCCGCGCCGGCCAGGTTGGCGAACCGGTCCGCGGTCCAGCCGTGAGCGGGGACCGCGCGCTCGAATCGCTCCACCGGCGCCGTTCCCCGAATCACGTTCCAGAGCTCCACCTCGTCCAGGTACAGCGTGCCCTGCTCCGGACCTCCGGCCACCCGATCGACCTGCACTGTCACGCGGTCCAGCGGTAGGTCCACCACGCCGTCGTCGTTGCCCGCGAAGTGCTCCCAGGTGGCGATGTCCACCCCGGTCACCGCTTCCCAGCTCGCGTCGTCGAGCGGACCGATCTCGCGGGTGAATCGCTCCCCAGCGCCGTCGCGTACCCGCACCGACAGCCGATGGCCGGAGCCATCGCCGCGCACCTGCAGGTGCAGCTCGTCGGGGACGAACTCGATCGGCGGCGTGGGCAGGAAAAAGAGCACGTAGCCATCCACCCCGGCGAAGTCGTAGGACGCCGCTCCGCAACCGGCGCCGGCGGAAGGGTTGTCGCCGGAGCGGGTGAGAGACGCGGCGTGGCTCGGATCGCTGCCGGTCCATACCCCGCCCACGATCTCGCCCGTCGGCGCCAGGCTCGGCTCGAGCTCGGACGCGATGGAAAACCGCAGGTCCGTGGGCGTGGACTCGTTGCGGTAGACCCGCAGCATGTGCGTGGCGTCGATTCCCTCGCGGGTGGCGAGGACGATCAGCTCTGGCAGGGTGTCGCCGTCCAGGTCCACGCCCTCGGCCAGCAGACAGCTTCCGACCCGCGGCGGTAGGGCGTCCACCTCGCGGAAGCGGCCCGTGCCGTCGTTGTAAAACAAGCGGTTCGGCTCGCCCGAGCCGCTACAGCCAAAGAGGTCGGGATCCCCGTCACCATCCAGATCCGCGAGTACCATCGCCCGCGTGTCCTGTACCCAAGGTGACAATCCGGGGCCGACCTCCGGGTCTACGGGCGCTTCGGAGAAAGCGCCCTCGCCGCTGTTGATCAGCAGCAGTCCCTGGCCGCCGGAAACGGCCAGCAGCAGGTCCGGGTCGCCGTCGCCGTCCACGTCTGAAGCTGCGGCGTCACGAATGTCTGCGTCCCCGAAATCGGGGAGGTAGTGGGCGGCCGCCTCCCGGAAGGCCAGCGACAGGGGCTCCACGGTGACCGCGCGCTCGAGGGTAGCCGAGTCCCCGCCGTCTCCGCCGTCCCCATCGGGGGCCTCCACCGTGAGGTCATACGCTCCGGCGAGCTGCACGGTTGTCCGTGCCGTGAGGGTGGCGTCGGTGACCGCGAGCACGGTGAGCGCTTGTGACCCCAATCGCACCGCGGCGCCCTCGCGGAAACCGCTCCCAGCGATGGTAAGGACCTCCCCGCCGCGGGCCGAGATCGTGGTCGGTGATACGGACTCGAGCTTCGGACCGTTGCCGCTGCCGGCGGAATCTCCATCGCACGCCCCGAGGGGGGGGGTGCCGGAGGCCAGCGCGGCGACGGCGAGGACCAGGGGATTGGCCGCCCACGAGGACCGGTTCTCATCGCGGCGATGAGGCGCTCTGGTCATGGCCCATCTCCTGTGCAGGCGTCGCCGACCCCGTCCCCGTCGCCGTCTGCCTGGTCCGGGTTGTATCTTTGCGGGCAGTTGTCGCAGGCCGTCCCCGGATCCGGGGCGCCGCGTACCACCGCATCTTCGCACACGAACCCCTGGAGCAGGTCGCAGGGGAAGTCGTTCCAACCCCGATCCGCGCCGCCGCCCCAGAGCCCGGCGCAGTCCTCGGCGCCGCCGCTGTCGTTGGGCTCCCCGTCGCGCCAGTCGGTCACGCTGGGGGTGCTACCGTCGACCCACTGAAAGGAGCCTTCGGTGTCCCGGTCACTCAGGCCGATCCAAAGGGGATCGCTGCTCAGCGGCTTGAGGAAGGCGTTCTCTTGCGCCGACTCGATGATCACCAGCTCCGCACCCAGCGCCTGGCAGAAGGTGCGGGCACCGGCGAAATCCAGTGGCTCGGCGGTGCAAAACAAGTAGGCCCGCTCTCCGCGCCACACGCGCAGCTCACAGCCGGTCCTGGCGCTGCAGTCAGGGCCGTCGACGCAGGAGAAGGAGTATCCGTCGGGGTTTGCCTGATCGGGATCAGCTGTCGTGGGGCAGACGTCCACGGCGCCGGGAATTCCGTCCCCGTCTCCGTCGTCCGGGGGTTGGGGATCCCAGCTCCACAGCAGCCAGGGTCTCCGCGAGTGGTAGCGGCTCACGAAGATCTCCGGGTCCCCATCTCCGTCCAGGTCGGCCACGGCGGCGCCCAGGGCGTCGCCGTCCGCTGGGAGGGGCGGAACCGCCGCGCCAGCGTAGTCGAACAGCCGGCCCAGGGCGTCGGTGCGCAGGATCCGCAATGGGCCGCTGGGGTTGGCCACCACCAGGTCGTTGCGGCCGTCCAGGTCCAGGTCGGCGATGATCGCGCTGTAGCCCGAGCTGTGCTCCGCACCGAGCCGCTCGGGGGTCTGGTCGGTGAAGACACCGGACCCGTCGTTGACCCAGACGCGATCCTGGCCTCGGGACACCACGTAGATGTCCGCGTCCCCGTCGCCGTCCAGATCCCCGAGGGCAGGCATGCGGGCCTGCAGGTCGGCGTGGGTGGGCAATGCGGCGGGCCCGGCGTCGCGGAACATCCCCGCCCCGTCGTTGAGCCACAGGCGGCAGGTCCCCGTGTGCGTCGACAGGAAGAGGTCGGGATCTCCGTCTCCGTCCACGTCCCCCGCCGCGACCCCGCGGGCGCTCAGATCCGGCGCCGGCAGCCGCACCGCGGCCTCGTCGGTGAACCCGCCTTGGCCATCGTTGAGCCACAGGGCCACGTGGGCCGCCAGGTCCACTCCCGTCTCGGCGTCCTGGAATCCCTGCCGCACCAGCACCAGGTCCGGATTGCCGTCTCCGTCCAAATCGGCGCTGGCGGCGTGCAGGGTGTGACTGCCACTTTCGGGCACGTTGGATGCGTCGGCAAAGGCCAGCCCTCCGGTCCCCAGCAGCACGCGATCCGGCTCGCCATCCAGGGTGCCGACGAACAGGTCTACCCGGCCGTCCGCATCCAGGTCTCGCGGCAACACCACGTTGGTTCGCGCGTCCCAGCCGCCGCCCAGTCCCGCCACTTGGTGGGCGGGCAGGGTCTCGAAGCGGCCGTCTCCTAGGTTGTGATGGATCCGCAGCCCATCGTGCGCGCCCTGCACGAAATCGATGGCCCCGTCTCCATCCAGATCCGCGGCCGCGGTCAGCCGTCCTCCCAGGGGCGCTGCGCCGGTCAGGGAGGTCGCCGACACCTCCACGAAGCGCAGGGGGATGCCCACGTATCGGTAGCCCTCCGGTACGATGGCTGTCTTCGCCGCGCCATCGATCCGCACGTCCACCCGGCTCGCCATCGCTTCCGGTGCGGGCGGCGTGACCACCCGTAGGGAGGACGCGTCCACCGAGACGACCTCGGCCTCGTGGTCCCCGAAGCGCACCGATGGGTGCGTCCCGAAGCCTTCGCCGGTGAGGGTCACCATGGTGCCGCCTCGCACGCTCCCGCGGTCGGGGGAAAGCCTTTGGATAACGGGCGGATCACCATCGCGTTCCGGATCGTCTCCACAGGCAGGACAGAGAAGCCCAGCCAGGAGCACGAGCTGTATCGCTGTGCCGCGCCGCGTCGGCATTCGAAGGGGGCGGGGCGCGGCCTGGCTGCCCGTCACCGGTAGAGGCGTACACCGCCACACCACCGCACCGCTCCCCGCATTTCCCGCGCGGGGTTCCAGAAATGATATTGGCATACTGCAGGGTACCATGAAAGCACGCTCGATGGGCAAGGGAGCGTCCGCGGCGCGCCTCAGTCTTCACGTCGCCGCTTTCGATCTGGTAGACTTGCTCGTCGGACTCATCGGCAGGCAGCTCCGCTGGTTGGAGCCGTCTTCCGTTGTCATCTCATCCCTGGTCATCCCTGGTGATCGGAGGCCCCCCTCATGAAACCCATCCGCCCGGTCTGCGAATATAGCGCCCATCGCGCCTATCCTGCCTCTCCCGAGGTGGACACGGAGCGCAGGCAGACCCTCGGGCGGATGCTCTGGGGAGGGGCGGCGGGGGTTGCCACCTTGCTGGTGGGCGTGGGCGACGCGGGC
>CAYFWA010000036.1:18259-20051 GCA_964346625.1 uncultured Myxococcales bacterium | reverse complement strand
GTGACCGAGGGAGCGAGGACGTAAGCCGCGAGGTGCCGCAACTGCGCGATTGCAGGCATCTTTCAAACTGTTCGGTGCCCTAGCCCCCCGCCCCCTGCGGCGGCCCCCGCGCGCCTCGCCAAGGGCCAAACGGCTTCGCCCGGGCACAATATCGCTAGTGAAGCTCCCGATTCGCGCTCTGGATCCGGGGCTCGGTGGGCGGTGCTCAATCCAGGGCTCGGTGGGCGGTGCTCAATCCGGGGCTCGGTGGGCGGTGCTCAATCCAGGGCTCGGTGGGCGGTGCTCAATCCGGGGCTCGGTGGGCGGTGCTGGATCCGGAGCGTGGGGCCCGCCAATATACCCTCAGATTTTTGAGACTTGTCAGGTTTTGTGGATCTGGGGGACAATGGAGGGGATCGGCAGACGCCTTCATCGCCCTCTCTTTCGTCGAGCTCAGTCGAGGGCGACGTTCCTGCCGGTGCCCCGTGCGCCGGACCGGTCGGCCCGCGCGCCGGCTGGCCGGACGAGCCGGGCGCCGCGCGCGGCAGGGCGACCGGGCGACCGGGCGACCGGGCGACCGGGCGACCGCGAGGCGCGCTGCGGCTCGTGCATTGACTAACGTTATCCCATCGACGCGTGTGTCGAGCATCGAGCGCCGAGCGCACACGCGGCCGGAAACAACCTGCGAGGAAAGCCATGTCATACCTTCGTCGTTACTCGAGTTCCCGATGGAGCGTGCTGGGGCTGAGGCTGGGGCCGGGACTGGGGCCGGGGCCGGTGTTGGCGCTGGGGGCGGGGCCGGTGTTGGCGCTGGGGCTGGGGCTGATGCTCGGCGCTGGCGTCGGGGGCTGCGGGCGCACCTGGTTCAACCTCGATCCCTGCCAGACGGACCAGGACTGCGACGATCAGGTGGAGTGCACGGTGGACCGCTGCGATCCCATGACCGAGCAGTGCTCCCACACGCCGGATCACGACCGCTGCGGGCCCAACGAGCGCTGCGACCCGCAGCAGGGGTGCGTGGCCGATGGCCCGTGCTCGAGTGACGCGGAGTGTGACGACGGGGTGGACTGCACGGTGGATCGGTGCACCGCCGAGGGCTGCGAGAACCTGCCCAACCCCGAGCGCTGCCCGCCGGGCTCCATCTGCGACCCGGAGCTCGGCTGCGTGCAGCGGCCCTGCGAAGGCGACGGCGACTGCGACGACGGGGACCCCTGCACCCGGGAGTGGTGCGACGAGCAGGGGAGTTGCCGCCAGAGCCTGCGCGACAGGGACGCTGACGGCTACGGCGACGAGCGCTGCGGCGGGACGGACTGCGACGACGACGACCCGCGCGTCAACCCGGGGGCCTGGGAGGACTGCGCCGACGGCGTGGACAACGACTGCAACGGGCTCATGGATTGCGACGAGCCCTACTGCGCCACCGAGCCCCATTGCCAGGGCCAGGAGATCTGCGACGACGGCATCGACAACGACGGCGACGGCATGGTGGACTGCGCAGACTGGGACTGCTACGACAGCCCGCTTTGCGCCTGCGTGCCCACCGGCCCAGAGCAGGGAAACTGCGCCGACGGCATCGACAACGACTGCGACGGCATGGTGGACTGCGCAGACTGGGACTGCTACGACAGCCCGCTTTGCGCCTGCGTGCCCACCGGCCCAGAGCAGGGAAACTGCGCCGACGGCATCGACAACGACTGCAACGGGCTGGTGGACTGCGACGACTGGCAGTGCCAGGGCAGCCCCTTGTGCGCCTGCGTCCCCACCGGCCCAGAGCAGGGAAACTGCGCCGACGGCATCGACAACGACTGCAACG
>CAYFWA010000036.1:16138-18159 GCA_964346625.1 uncultured Myxococcales bacterium | reverse complement strand
AACTGCGCCGATGGCGTGGACAACGACTGCGACGGGCTCATCGACTGCGGGGACGTGGACTGTGATCTCGATCCGGCCTGTGGCGGCGGCGAGTGCGTGCCGGTGACCAACCTGTCGTGCAACACGGCGCTTGGGGCCCGCAACGACGCGCCCGGCTCCACGCAGCAGGTGGACAGCTACTCGTGCCTTGCGGGCTACACGTGGTCCGGGCCCGAGATCGCGGGCACCTTCGTGGCCTCCCAAAGCGGGCAGGTGACCGTGCGCGTAGACGGGCTTTCGGCCGACCTGGACCTGTTCGTGCTGCGGCCCGGCGCCAACGGCACCTGCGACCCGAATCAGTGCCTCGACGGGAGCTGGGCCGGGGGCAGCAGCCCCGAGGAGGTGAGCTTTTTCGCCACCGCCGGGCAGACCTACTACCTGGTGGTGGACGGATGGAACGGCGCGGTGAGCAGCTTCGACGTGTCCATCCAGTGCGGCGTCACCCCCCCCGAGGACTGCGAAAACGGCGTGGACGACGACGGCGACGGCCTGGTGGACTGCGCCGACGGCGACTGCGCCAGCCACCCGGCCTGCGGCTGCATCCCCAGCCCGGAGCAATGCGCCGACGGGCAAGACAACGACTGCGACGGGCTCGTCGACTGCGATGATCCGGACTGTGCGGGCGACCCGGCCTGCTGCGTGCCCAGCCCCGAGCAGTGTACCGACGGGCAGGACAACGACTGCGACGGGCTCGTCGACTGCGACGACGACGACTGCGACGCCCACCCGGCCTGCTGCGTGCCCAGCCCCGAGGTCTGTGACGACGGGCAGGACAACGACTGCGACGGGCTCGTCGACTGCGACGACGGCGACTGCGCCTTAGACCCGGCCTGCTGCGTGCCGCAGCCCGAGGACTGCTACGACTTCAGCGATAACGACTGCGACGGCCTGGTGGACTGCGCCGACCTCGACTGCGCCGGCGTACCGGGCTGCGCCTGCTACCCCGAGGTCTGCGACGACGGCCAGGACAACGACTGCGACAACCTGGTGGACTGCGCCGACCCCGACTGCGCCTCCGATCCCGACTGCGGCGGGACCTGCAGCCCGGAGGTTTGCTTCGATCTCAACGACAACGACTGCGACGGGCTCACCGACTGCGACGACCCCGACTGCAGCGCGCACCCGCTGTGCAACGTCTGCCAGCCCGAGCCGGAGATCTGCGACGACGGCGTGGACAACGACTGTGACAACCTGGTGGACTGCGACGATCACGACTGCGACGGCGCGCCCGCGTGCTGCCAACCCATCGCGGAGATCTGCTACGACACCGAGGACAACGACTGCGACGGACTCATCGACTGCGTGGACCCCGACTGCGCGGGTGACATGGCCTGCGACCTGCCCTTCTGCTTGCCCTTCGAGCTGTGCGCGTCGCTGCGCGACGAGGACTGCGACGGCCTGGTGGACTGCGCCGACCCCGACTGCGCTGGGGACGCCCACTGCGCCACCTGCGACCCCTACGAGGCGGACTGCGGCAACTACGACGACGACGACTGCGACGGCGCCATCGACTGCGCCGACGACGACTGCGCCAGCTCACCGGCCTGCGGCGGGCAGGCCAACACCTGCCAGCCGCAGGACTGGCTGATGTGCGGCGACGTCATCTACGGCAACAACGGCGGCGTGGGCCACACCGACGTGCTCGAGGATTATGGCTGCGGCACCGGCGGCGAAAGCGGCCCGGAGATGACCTACGTGGTGGAGATGACCGGTTTTGGCCAGGTGCAGATCCACCTCGAGGGCCTGAGCGCCGACCTGGACCTGTTCGTGCTGGAAAACGACGGGCTGGCCTGCGACCCCGACCGGTGCCTGGAGCAGTCCATCGCCGGCGGCACCAGCGCCGAGCAGATCACGCTGCAGGGCGCCCCCGGGCAGACCTGGTACGTGGTGGTGGACGGCTGGGCGGGCAACGTCAGCGACTTCGAGCTCAGCGTCCAATGCGGCGGCTGGCAGCCCTGACGGTAGCTCGACGAGGAGTCGGG